>CAYSPA010000026.1:0-13899 GCA_964432835.1 uncultured Thermoplasmatales archaeon
AATTCAGTATGAGATTATAATTTTTTAAATATTTAACTCTTTCTGTTGTTCGGACTGCCCGATCCACAAAAACGCCGGTATAATTCCAACTTTTAACATCGCATACCCATCTGAATATCCATAACATTCGTCCCCGTTCTTCCGGTTATTAATAGGTCTCTAAGTTCCTTAAAAAAGTGATACGAATCATTGTCTTCAAGATACTTTCTGAAATCCAAGCCCCTCTCTTCTGCCCTTATTCTTGTGTATCCATCCGCTACAGCACCCGCAGCATCAGAATTTCCATCAATTCCATCGGTAGCAAAAGATACAAACAGCATGTCTCTTTCCAGTTTGTCAACCACGCTCAGAACCATTTCCTGATTGCGACCGCCTTTCCCCCTACCCCTAACCTTTACGGTTGTTTCTCCACCCGAGATAATTACATCTCCTCTGGATTTTGATGACAAATATTCCACAAGTTCTTTTCCCGCAACCCTCGCATCTCCCGTAAGTGTTGATGAAATGATCTCCGCTCTGTATCCCATCTCTTCCGCTTTTCTTTTCGCCGCCCGGCACGCGAGTTCGTTGTTAGCTATTATGACATTTTCCACACTTTGAAATATTCTGTCTCCAGTTTTCGGTGTCTCTTCTATCTGACCATTTATACCCCGCCGTATAATATCCCTGACTGAAGAAGGAACCCTTTTCCATAGGTCATACTTGATAAGAATCTCTCTGGCATCGTGAAAAGTGCTTGTATCCGGGGCTGTCGGTCCCGATGCTATAGAATCTACAGGGTCTCCAACCACATCCGAAATTATGCAGGAAAGTACACTGCATTTCACAAATCTGAGAAGTTGGCCCCCTTTTACATGGGAGAGATGCTTTCGGAGGGTATTTATCTCTTTTATATCTGCTCCACATTTCAATAGGAGCTCCGTGAGTTTCCGCATGTCCTCAAGTGGAATCCTTGGTTTGCAGAGGAGAGAGGAACCACCTCCAGATATGAGAACGATCAGTAAGTCCTTTTCTTTACATCTTTTTATCATTTTCAGGGCTTCCTCTGTAGCCCTTATATTTCTCTCGGTCGGTATGGGGTGATCTCCCTGAAATGTCCTGATGTTATCCCTTTCTACTTTTCTGTTCTCGGTGGTTATCACTATACCTTCTTTGATATCCACCGCATCCATGGCGCCCTCCGCCATCCGGAGGCTCGCCTTACCGAAAGCAAGAAGGTAAATATCACCGTAATCCGAAAAATCTCTATTTTTGAGATAGTTGAAAGTTATCTTGTACGGGTCAATGGCTTCGAGGACCGATGAAAGAATAGAGAGAATATCCTTTCTGCCCTTTCTCAGCTCTTCGGTTCTTCCGTTGTTCACGATGTCGAGATAGTTCCTGAACATATTTCACGTGAATTTAAGCTGTTTCATAAGGCTTTTTCTCAATTTCCTGTTGCTGGATATCCCTTTCATCATGCTTTTTGTCATTCTGTAGTATTTCAGCAATTCTTTAACGTCTCTCGTTTCAACTCCCGCTCCCCGCGCTATCCTCTTTATCCTTGAACCCTTTATTATCTCCGGATTTTGGAGTTCTTCCTCCGTCATCGAATCCATTATGTACTTGAATTTGTTGAGTTTATCCTGGGTCTTCTGCATATCTACATCTTTCAGTTTTCCGGACATACCGAAGGGGAGAAGTTCGGAGATCTTATGGAGAGGTCCCATCTTTTTCATCATCTCTATCTGCTGATACATCTCTTTCAGTGTGAACTTTCCCGAAACTATCTTCTCCATAGTTTTTTCTGCCTCTTTTTCTCTCAGCGCCTCTTCGGCTTTTTCAAGCAAGGTTTTTACATCTCCCATCCCGAGCAATCTCGAGACAAACCCTTTGGGGTCAAAAGCCTCGAGGTCAGAGAGATGCTCCCCGGTACCTATGAACAGAATCGGTGCGCCCACCTCGGCTGAGGCTGAAAGCGCTCCACCTCCCTTCGCGGTTCCATCCATCTTTGTGAGAATTATACCGGTTATCCCAACCGCATCATGGAATGCTTTTGCCTGCTCCTTTGCCTGCTGACCTATAGTTGCATCGATAACCAGTATCTTTTCATCTGCCCTGATGGATTTCTCTATATCTTTTATTTCGTTTATCAAGTCATCCTCGAGTTTGTGCCTGCCCGCGGTATCTATGATTATGACATCTGCAGACCTTTTGAAATGTTCTACAGCTTTATTTACAAGAGCAACCGCATCCTTCTCGTTTTTATCCCCATAGAATGGAACTCCCGCTTTCTCGGCTATCTGTTTGAGCTGATCGTAGGCTGCCGGTCTGTGCACATCACCTGCAACAAGAGCGGGTCTCAAACCCTTCTTCTTGAAGTATTGAGCGAGTTTGCCACATGTTGTCGTCTTTCCCTGCCCGTATAGTCCAACCATCAGAATCGTTTGCTTTTTGAGAGGAAGGGCTCTTCCTGTTCCAACTATTTTCACGAGCTCATCATAGAGAATTCTTATTACATGCTCTCTGGCGCTCATTCCCGCCGGCGGCTTCTCCTGCAGTGCTCTCTTTTCAATGTTCTTCGACAACTGCAGGACGAGTTTTACGTTTACATCTGCCTGGAGTAGAGCTCTCTGTATATCTCTTATAACTTCCTTTATCAACTTGGAATCAACGGTTATTGCGCCGGCGATTTTCTTTATTGTTCCTCTTAACGAGTCCCTAAGATTATCCAGAACCATCTGTGTAGATAAAATTCGGGATGGATTTAAAGGTTTGGTACGATATTCCCGTTTCGCCACGATGTTCTTCTTAAAACTTCCGAAAGTTATAATAACTTCTGATAAATCCCAACATATAGTATGAATCCCTTGATGAAACCAGGTGTACTGCTGAAAGTGGTCAAATGCTACCTGTTCGATGTGAACAGGATATGGAGATATTCCGAAGAAAAGATGAACAGGTACCGGGATAGGGCTTTTCTCAGGGTTTTGAAGAGAGCGATGACAATACCCATGTATCGGGATAAATACGGAAATGTGGATTTAAAGCAGATAAGGGGTTTGGAGGATATAGAAAGGTTGCCCGTGGTCACAAAGGATGATTTCAGAGAAGCCTTCCCCGACAAACTACTCCCAAAAGATGCGAGAAAGGAGAGCTACAGGGTTATGAGCACGTCTGGTTCGACGGGTAAACCGGTATCCATATTTGTGGAACCGGTTTTCATGTATTACACCTTGCTGTATTTCACAAGGGCACTCAAGGAGTATGGTTTAAGTTGGAGGAAAAGCAAAATTGCGCTCATCGTTGACATCTCTCCGGGGAGCGGAGAAGATCTTTTCTTCAACAGAGACGCCGTACCAAGCGTGAGAAGGGTGTTTTCTCTTGATAACATACGTGTTTATCATGTTGGTGATAATCCAGAGAAAATCATGAAGGATCTGAACAAATTCAGACCAGAGATGATAGGAGGGTATCCTGATATACTCAAGATACTTGCCATACTAAAGGAAAAGGGGATGGGAGAAAATGTCAATCCCAAATATATAGCATCATCTGGCGCTATACTGGATAAATACACTCGCAAATATATGGAAGAGGTGTTCAATGCGAGGGTTTTTGAAACGTATGGGGCTACAGAATGTACACCAATGGCAATAGAGTGCAGAGAGGGTAACATGCATATACAGAGTGATATCGTTCACATGGAATTCTGGAATGGTAAGGGTGAACGCGCATCTCCAGGGGAACTGGCAGAAATTATCGTTACATCTCTTGTACCTGGAGGTACGCCTGTAATAAGATACAATGGTATAAGTGATCTGCTTGTTCTGTCAGATAAGGATTGTGAGTGTGGGATGCACTCTCCTCTGATAGACAGGATAGAGGGTAGAAAAGTCGATTCCATTGTTTTACCCGATGGCACCTTCATACCACCGCTTGCCATAACAGGTATACCGTATCAGGTTCTGCAGGAGTGCAATTCAAAGATAATAGAGCAGTTTCAGATTGTTCAGGAGGATTATGATAGAATCGATATATTGGTTGTACTCAGATATGACAATGAGGAGGAAAAAGAGAAAGTGTTTTCAAGATTAAAAGAAGAATTCTCGAAAAATTTAAAAGGTGCTTCGGTGAACATTAAAGAAGTAAGGGAGATAAAGATGAACAGGAGAGAAGGTCTCGCGACGCCTCCGCCCGTCGTCATTTCGAAAGTGAAAAAGGACTGATAGTATGAGGATATTGCTTATAGAGCCCAGGCTGGAGCATGGGATTATAACGTACAGAGATAGATTAAAACCAATATCGATAATCTATGGTAACCCCTCCCTCACGCTCCCGATGGTGGCTGCGGTAACCCCAAAGAAACATTACGTGAAAATTTTGAATGAAAACTACGAGAAACTGAAAATAACGGATGAGTGGGATTTAGTGGGAATATCCGTACTCACCATCACCGCAAAAAGGGCTTACGAGATAGCGGACAAATTCAGAGAGTTGGGAGTAAAGGTTGTTCTCGGTGGATACCATGTCTCTGCACTTCCCGATGAAGCCAAACAGCATGCCGATGCGGTGGTGATCGGAGAGGCCGAGAATCTCTGGCCCCAGTTACTTGAAGATTTGGAGAAAGGGAAACTGAAGGAAAAATACTTTTCTAATGAGAAACCAGATTTATCAAAAATACCCAATCCCAGAAGAGACCTATACTATAACTTTCTCTCTGGCGCGGCGCAGGCGACACGAGGTTGCCCGGTGGGATGTGATTTCTGTCCCACTTCCAAACTTCTCGGAAGGATTGTCAGAAAGAGACCCATCAAGGATGTTATAGAGGATATTAAGTCCATCCCCAATAAGGTCATAATATTCAGAGACGCGAGTCTCACACTCGACATCGAGTACTCAAAAGCTCTCTTTAAAGCTATGAGAGGGCTGGGTAAAAAATGGATAGCAAATGGAAACATCAATGTTCTCGGCAGGGACGAAGAGTTCTTGAGACTATCAAAAGAGGCGGGATGTATACAGTGGTTCGTCGGTTTTGAATCAATATCCAAAGAAACGCTCAAAAAAATCCATAAGATGACGAACGTCAACGCCGTGGAGAAATACGGGGAATACGTGAGAAAAATCCAGAAACATGGAATAGCGGTCGTCGGTGGAATGATATTCGGTTTTGACGAGGATACTCCGGATGTTTTTGAGACCACATACAATGCGCTTGAAGAGTGGCAGGTTGATGGTATAGAATTCAACATATTGACACCTTACCCTGGAACAGCCATATATGAGAGATTTGAGAGAGAGGGGAGGATACTGACGAAAGACTGGTCGAAGTACAGCCAGGCACACGTTGTTTTTAAACCCAAAAGGATGACACCCGAGGAATTATTGGAGGGATACATGTGGATCACAAAGAAGTTCTACTCGATGGACAAAGTGCTGAAGAGAATCCTTCATTACTTTGGATATGCCAAGGACTACGAAAAGTCACCCGCTCTGCTCTCTTTACCCACCTTGAACTTCGCTATGAGAAGGTATTACAAGATAGAGAGGAAAAGAATAAGAAGGGAGCTCAGAGATGGAACTGCAATACCTTCACAATAAATTGCTGAGAATTGTAGAAAAAATCTTTTCAAAGTCGCACGTTCTCACGAAGTTTTACATAGATATACAGGAAAAAACCGTGCTTGAGGAATTTTTACAATTCGATCTCGACGACGATTCAAAGGTTTTGGTAATGGGTTGTGGTTCCATTCCAAATACAGTGGTTTCGTTGGCCAGAAACAGGAAATGGAAAATCGTTGGTATAGATCGGGATAAAACCGCTATAGAGAATGCGAAAAAAATCATCGATGAATATGGGCTTAAAAATGTGACCGTAAAAAGGGCGGATGGCATGGAAATGGATCTGAAGGGGTACAATCTCATAGTTGTAGCTCTTGGTATCGAGCCCAAGGATAAGGTATTGGAAAGAATATCGAGAGATGCCGACGGTGGAACATACATACTTTGCAGGACGGCGGGGGCGTTCTCCAGAATATTTGGCAAGGAAAATCTAAACATCGATGGATTGAAGATGGTGAAACGGTACCGGCGCAAGGATGGGACGGAATCTATTGTTTTCGTGAAAGAGTGAAGGATATTTTGCATTTAACCAACTACAGAGATATTATATCTATAAGGTCCATATTCTTGAGAAGACCCGTTGCTATGATTTTATCACCGTCTCTGCTCACAAGACCTCCCTCTTCAAAATTTTCAATCACCTTGTGAATGGTCTCCATTTGTTCCTCCATCGCCATCTTGAATTCCTTCAAATCAAAACATCCCCTGTCCTTCAGGGTTGCAAAAAGCATGATGAGGGATGAAAGAGCGACATCCCTTGCTACACATTTTTCGGTAGACGAATCTTCCTCTTTACTCGGGGACGATTCCACTATTCCAAATGTGGCCAGTATATCCAGCAGGAGATCCCCAACCCATGTCAATCTGTATTGTTCTTCTTCCTTTGTTACGAGATGCATCTCTCTCAGTAGAGAAAGAGACCTGTTAAGCGTGGCAACCGGCAGTTTTGTCATGCTCTGAATTTCTTTCCATCTGAGCTTTCCACCCTTGCCCACCGCGTCAAGGATCTTTATGGTGCCTTCCTTAAATAGCTTCGTTACCTTCGTGGAAATCTTATTATCCTCCCCAACCATCATTTCCGCAAAGGCTCCATGTATTAATTAATTTTCCGTTGATTTCTGACAAGCCCATTTATGCCACACAGCATTTCCGACTCATTCTGACAGTTTCGGCTGTGCATATGATCTGCCGTGATAAACGAAAACTAAATAATCACAATCCCATATTTTCTGATGGTGATAAATTATGGAGATACAGGCGCTCAGGGAAAAGGCAAAAAAACTAAAAGAAAGTGGACTCAACGCATATGAGATAGCATCAGAGATGAATATTGCGGAAGAGACGGTGGAGTGGCTACTCAGCAAAGAGGAAAAAGAGAAACCGGGCAAGGACGTGAAGATCGGATGGAGATCGATAGGAGTGTATCCATCAAGGATCAGATATATCGCAAGCGCCATGGCGGATATCATACTGGAAGAGGCAGAGAATAGAGAATTCGATGTGGATACAATAATTGGCATAGCCATAAACGGCATACCATATGCAACCTTCATAGCGGAAGAACTCGACCTAGAGCTTGCTATTTTTAGACCTCATACCGAAAAAGTTGGGGTATTCAGTTCGAATTATGCTGGACTCAAGAATAAAAATGCGGTAATCGTAGATGATGTTATAGGAAGCGGAAAGACCATGAGGAAGGCAATAACTGCTACAAAAAAGGAGGGTGGAAATCCGGTTTTATGTGTGACTCTTGTCAATAAGAGAGCCCAGAATGATGTTGAGGGTGTTCCACTGAGAGCACTGATACGGACGAGGGTTATCTAAAGGAGATATCATGCACTGGGCTGATGTTCTGGCCTCTCAATTTGAGGAAGACAGGAAGCATGTTATAGCCACAGGTATAACTCCATCGGGTCCCATCCATATAGGCAATATGAGAGAAGTGCTTACAGCAGATGCTGTCTACAGAGCTGCTATTGATAGAGGACTGGATGCGGAACTCATCTACGTTGCGGATGATTTTGACCAGCTCCGAAGAGTCTATCCGTTCTTGCCTTCGAGCTACGAGAAATTTGTGGGAATGCCACTTTCGGAGATCCCGTGTCCGTGCGGAGATCACAAAAGCTACGCAGACCACTATCTCGAGAATTTTCTCAACTGTCTGGACGAGATAGGTGTAAAGCCCACAGTTTACCGCGCCTCGTTGCTGTACAAGGAAGGAAAATACAGCGAGTACATTCAGATAGCGATGAAGAGAAGCAAGGATATAAAAGAAATCATAGAGACCATATCCGGGAGAGAACTCCCAAAAAACTGGATACCTCTCAATATCATGTGTGAAAACTGTAAGAAACTGACAACCACTTCTCCGCTCATGTATCAGTATCCAAAGATAGAGTATAAATGTTCATCCTGCGGATATGAGGGAGAGGTCGATATAAGGAAAGGAGGAATTGGAAAACTTCCGTGGAGGGTTGACTGGCCTGCAAGATGGAAGATGTTAGGCGTAACTTTTGAACCGTTTGGTAAAGACCATGCTGCAGCGGGAAGCTCGTGGGACACCGGAAAGGTTATATCCGAGAAGATTTTCAACTATCCTCCTCCACATCATGTTGTCTACGAATTTATTCAACTGAAGGGAAAAGGAGCGATGCACAGTTCAAAGGGAACAGCAGTAAGTGCCGAGGAGATGCTTAAAATGACGCCGCCGGAGGTTCTCAGATTCCTGATAATGAAGAATAAACCCTCAAAGCACATAGATTTCGACCCCGGTCTCGGTCTGCTGGACTTGGTGGATGAGTACGACGAAGAGGAGAGAGTGTATTTTGGTGTTGAGGAGGAGAAAAAGGGTATGAAGGATTTGAGGAGGGTCTATGAGTTATCCCAGCCCTATAAGATACCTGAAAAGCTTCCCCTTCAGGTGCCGTATCGTCATCTTGCAACCATAGTTCAGATATCGAGGGACTGGGAAAAGATACTGGAAATATTGAGAAGAACGGGACAGATAAAAGAAAAACTCGACAAGGATGATGAGGAAAGACTCAAAAGTAGAGTCAAGCACGTCATCTACTGGCTTGATAACTTTGCTCCAGACATTATAAAATTCAGTTTGCGGGAAACATTGCCAGATATAAAACTCGATGACAAGCAGAAGGAATTTCTCAAGGCGTATCTCGATCTGATACTGTCTGGAGAGTGGAAGGCCGAAGTGCTTCATGAAAACGTGTACACCGCATCAAAACAATCCGGTATAAATCCAAAGAATGGCTTCAAGATAATGTATAGGATTCTCTTGGATAAAGAATCGGGACCGAGACTCGGTTATTTCCTCACAACCCTTGGAAAAGATTTTGTCGTCAGGAGAATAAAAGAAGCGATAGAGAGGGCATGAGATTTTATATAGAAACATATGGATGTACAGCAAACAGAAGCGATGAGAGCATAATCAAGGGTATCCTGACATCAAAAGGGATGGGTATGGCAGAAAAACCCGAGGTTGCCGACGTTTCAATTATTCTCACCTGCACCGTGATCGGCACGACGGAGCAGAGAATGCTCAACCGGATAAGGAAACTTTACAACAGCTCCAGAAAGCTCATCGTCTCTGGATGCATGGCCAGTGTTCAGCCAGATTTGATAAAAAGGGTTGCGCCGGCGGCGGAAATCCTGCCGCCCGACAGGATAGGACAGATATATGAGGTTATAGTTGGAAAGAAGGTAGAGGAAAGAAGGATTTCCAAAACATCATTACCGAGATGCTTCGACGATATAAGAGCGCCCATCTCTATAGCGGAAGGCTGTATCTTTTCATGTTCGTATTGTATTACATGCAAGGCGAGGGGTAAACTGGTCAGTTATCCAAGAGAGGAGATAGTTTCAACGGTCAGGGATGCTCTGAGGGGAGGGGCAAAGGAAATACAGCTGACATCACAGGACCTCGCTTCCTATGGTGTGGATAAAGGGTGGAGCCTTCTCGAACTGGTTAAGGATATTGCTTCCCTTGAAGACGAGTTTATGATACGGCTGGGGATGATGAATCCGGCAAGTGTGAAGAAAAGGATAGAGGAAATCGTATCCCTTTACACTTTTGACAAGGTCTACAAATTTCTGCATCTTCCGGTACAATCGGGAGATAATGAGATACTGAAAAAGATGAAGAGAGGATACACGGTCGAAGAGTTTGCGGAAATGGTTGATATTTTCAGATCGGAGTATCCAGATATCACTTTAGCAACTGATATCATAGTGGCCTTTCCTGGGGAGAGTGAGGAGAGCTTTCAGAAAACTGTGAACCTCATTAAGGAGATCGAACCGGATGTAACAAACATAACGAGGTTTTCTCCGAGACCATTCACAGAAGCGAAGCGCATGAAAGAAAGAGTTCCGACAGATATTGCCAAGGAGAGATCCAGATATCTCTCAAAATTATGTGAAAGCATCTCTCTTAAAATTAATAAAAAATACATCGGTAAAAAATACAGAGCCCTGACGATCGAGAGGGGAAAAAATTCCACGATTGTTGCGAGAACAACCAATTACAAACCGGTTGTACTCATGGAGAAAATCGATATAGGTAAATTCGTCGATGTTGAGATAACAGGATGCAGTGTAACTCATCTTGTCGGAAAGCTTATATAGAAAGTACTCTATGAGCGTATTGGAGGTGGATGGGAAGTGTTGAGGGTTGCGATAAATGGATTCGGCAGGATAGGTAGAAATGTATTGAGAGCAGCTTTTCAGCATAAGGACTATGGGAAAAACTTCGAAATTGTGGCGATAAACGACCTTGGAGATCCACATACGCTCGCGTATCTGTTGAAATATGACTCTATCTATGGCAGATTTCCGGGAACGGTGGAACCCAGAGATGACGGGATAATGGTTAACGGCAAATTCATAAGGATATTTTCAAAATTGAATCCATCATCTCTCGAATGGAGAAATATGGACATCGATGTCGTTATAGAATCGACGGGTGTCTTCAGGAACAGGGAAGGGGCATCAAAACACCTCTATGCCGGAGCAAAGAAAGTGATTATATCGGCTCCATCCCCAGACCCCGATGTGACAATCGTTCTTGGAGTAAATGAGCATATTTATGACCCGGATAAACACCACATAATCTCCATGGCATCGTGTACGACAAACAGTCTCGCTCCACCGCTCAAAGTATTAAACGACAATTTTGGAGTGAGCAAAGGTTTTATGACAACCGTTCATGCGTATACTGGAGATCAAAGAATTCTCGACTTTCCGCATAAAGATCTAAGGAGGGCGAGGGCAGCCGCAGTTTCGATTGTTCCAACCACAACGGGAGCAGCCAAAGCCATAGGTAAGGTCATTCCGGAACTCGATGGGAAGATGAACGGAATGGCCATGAGAGTACCTGTTCCCGATGGTTCTGTTACAGACATAACGTGTATACTTAATACGAATGTCACCAGGGATGAGATAAACAATCTATTCAGGGATTGCGCGAGAGGAGTTCTGAGAGGCGTGATGGATTATACAGAGGATCCAATCGTATCAAGAGATATAATAGGAAATCCACACTCTGCCATAATAGACGGTCTCAGCACAATGGTCATACCGGAGAACGGTGGAAACAGAGGAAACATGGTTAAGGTACTGTCATGGTATGATAACGAGTGGGGCTATTCCTGTAGACTCGTTGACCTCGTAAACTTCATGTACACCGGAAGGAGAGAACCGGGGATAGAGGTTCAGACCGTCATGGCGACAACATAATAACCACCTTCTTCATTCTATTTTGGAGGAGGATATTATGGTGGATTTCAACACCCTGGATGATTTTGATTTCGAGGGAAAAACGGTTTTGCTGAGGGTAGATTTTAATCTTCCGCTGGACAAAGAGACCCTAGATATTTTAGATACAACCAGAATGAAGAGAACTCTTCCCACCATAAAAGAGCTGATCGAGAAAAATGCAAAAGTTGTAATTCTCGCTCATCAGGGCAGACCTGGAAGCTGGGATTTCATTTCCCTGGATAAACATGCGGAGGCTCTATCAGAGCTGCTCGGTAAGGAGGTTAAGTTCGTTGATGATATTTGCGGTGAAAAGGCAATAGAAGCAATAAAATCAATGAAGCCGGGAGACGTTCTTATGCTGGATAATGTAAGAAAACTGCCTTACGAGATGGAGAAGAAGAGCGCAGAAGAGCATGCAAAAACTGAGTTGGTGCAGAGATTATCGAAAGTGGCTGATGTATTCGTTAATGATGCATTCTCGGCAGCTCACAGAAAGCAATGCTCTCTGATAGGGTTTACCGCTGTTATGCCCTCCTGTGCCGGCAGATTGATGGAGAAAGAAGTTACGACTTTGGAAAAGGTGCTGAAGAATCCGGAAAGACCAAATGTTTTCATATTTGGAGGAGCGAAATATTCTGATGTGGTGAAGACCATAGAGAGAACGCTTGATGAGGGGAAGGTTGATGGTGTGATACTTACGGGATTACCTGGGAATGCATTTTTGAAGGCAAAGGGTTATAATCTCGGGAAGGTCAATGAGGAAAATCTTGCTGAGGAGTGGAATGACGAGCTGGGAGAAAAGATGAAGGAGATAGTGGAGAAGCATGGAGACAAGATTCATTTGCCTACAGATCTTGCTGTTGAGGAGGATGGAAAAAGAAAAGAGATAGGTATGGAAGACCTGCCAACAGAGTATCCGATTTACGATATAGGTGAGAGAACGATCTCACGATTTGCAGAGATAGTGAGGAATGCAAAAACCATCTTTGTTTCGGGACCATGCGGTGTTTTTGAGAAGGATGAGTTTGAGAAAGGGACTAGGGAGTTGTTTAAGGCTGTTGCCGATAGCGATGCATTCAGTGTTGCCGGAGGAGGACATACAATCGCTGCGCTGGATAAGTTTGGTCTGCTGGAAAGGATAAGCCATGTGAGCACCGGCGGAGGCTCCTTAGAGAGATTCATGATGGGTGAGAAGTTACCAGTTATCGAGGCGTTGAAGGCTGCAAAAAGATAAAAAGAGAAATCGATTTTCGGTTAGGGCCGGTAGATCAGGGGTAGATCGCTGGCTTCGCAAGCCAGAGGCCACGGGTTCAAATCCCGTCCGGTCCATTAAATTTTACAGGAAAAGTTTGCTCGCTTGAGAGAAATCCGAGAAATTTTTGCATCAAATCTCTAATTCCAATTCAAGCATCCTCAGTAAATCTTCATAGAGGTACTCCTTTTCAACATCCAAAGAGTCAAAGGAGTATCTTACAGGTATGATTTTATTTTCTTGTACCTTCTTTTTAGGAAAGTCCCTAGCTATCAATACCCCTCCAACAGTTTCTCCTTTAAATTCAGAAAGGTAACGGCCAAGTTGTTCAAAATCTCTCCTGACAGCTTTTCCAGTTTTAACTTCTACCAATAGATAACTGTTTGAACCCAATGGATGTTTTAACTTTGAGAATATATCAACAAATCCTTCAGGAAGAGCTTTTTCACCCAAAATTTCAAATTCATCTGCATCATATTTCCAACCAAAATGGGTCAATATCTCGTCAAGTTTCTCGATGAGTTTCTTTCTGATCAATGCTTGGAGTATCAATTCGTGAAAATAGAACTTCTCGGGAATCTTTATCTTATCTTTTTTGAATACAACTTTCGGAATAAAAGTTTGAGCATTTAAGGTCAATCTTTCATGCATTCCACTAAATGATTCGCCCATGTTTGATACATTGTAAAAGGTTACAGTGTCTGCCTGAAAATGGGTCTTGCGGTATCCTCCTCTCAAAAGCAGGTTTTCTGCAATATAAGCAAACTCGGGTCTAATCATCGGCTCATCCAGTATCCTTTCCTGCTTTAAATACAGTCTAAAAGGAAAATAATACGTATTTCCTGACATCCTAAAAGTAACAGGTGGCCACGGTGGAAGATTTTCCGCATTCCTGTAAGCTACCTTTTTAACGACCCTATACAGATTCTTTACCCTTGCCCCATAAAGAAAAGAGATGTAGTCTCCCTCCTCGATGTCCAAGTAAGTCCATAGACCATTTATGCTATTTGTAAATCCCGCTAAAGCATATTTTACACATAGTTCAAGATTTTCACGATTTGAGACGGATATAAGGAAATAGTTTGGTGATTTTTCCATACTCATCTCTTCATGACGAATAGACGACGACCCAAATAAAACTATCTACCATCCATCAACCAAATTCGGGACATTTTGGTATCAAGAAGGCGCTTTCTCAGGAACAGTTCGCCATCCAACTTTCAATAAACATTACAAATTTAATATTTAATTTTGTTTTTTAATTTAATTTACTATAT
>CAYSPA010000027.1:0-13823 GCA_964432835.1 uncultured Thermoplasmatales archaeon
TGTTGTGCCTGGATAGTTTGATTCGATAACCTTTGCTCCGGTAAGGCGATTGAAAACGGCGCTCTTACCAACATTCGGATTTCCCATGAGCAAAATCTTCAACCTTCCACCTCCACGATTATCTTATCAGCTATGCCCAATCCCAGAGAAATGGAGTATCTATCTATTGTCACAACCACCGGTCCCTTTATCGGCTGTTTCGTTGCCATCTTCACCTTAACTCCAACCCTTATACCCATCCCAGCCAGTCTGCTCCGTAAGTTTTTATCTATCTCTTTAACCACTCCCTCCTCTCCATAATCCATTTCCGATAATCTCTTCCTCATGCCATCACACCCTCTCTACCATAATCCTTCTCGCCATACCCCTACCAATGCAAACCAAGTTTCTATTGACCTCAACGGTTATCGGGCCATGACATGATACCACTCTAATTATAGCGCCCTCAACTATTCCCCTTAATGCGAGCTTCTGCCTGATCCCATATCCTCCTTCTATCGCAACAACCCTAGCTATCTCGTTTGGTCTCAGTTGGGTCAGCATCATTTTCCCCCTCAAATTCGGGATGCCTTATTACTTACGGTTAGCCGTAATATTGTTAGGGTAGATAAAGGTTTCGACTTCTGGAGGTTCCTCTAAAGTGGTGATATACTTTAGAGGAATGTCTTTACACACTAAAACATTTAAAGGGAAAATTGATATTTTAGATACGGAAAGGGCTCGTGGTCTAGGGGTTATGACGTCGCGCTTACAACGCGGAGGTCGGGAGTTCGAATCTCCCCGAGCCCATCGATAGCCCCGTGGTGTAGTGGTCAATCATGCGAGGCTCTGGACCTCGCGACCCAGGTTCGAATCCTGGCGGGGCTATCTTTCCTCCTCCACAACCTATCCAGATTCAAATTTTTACTCCTCCTCTTTTCACCGGTAAAGAAGTTTAAGATTCGATATCTGATTTCTCAATCTGTCTATTTCAGCACCAGCGTGTGATTGCAAATACCTCGAGAAACAACATATTGTAAACCCGCAAAAAGCCCCGTTAGATTTTTATCTGGGTAGATTACTATACTGAAAAAGCAAACAATGAGTGACAGCCCGGCGTATGCTCCGGCTCACGATACTGGTAGTGGGCTTATGTGCGGAGCATGCGGGAAAAACCACGTTAACCAGATCCATACTCAGATGCCTGAGAGAGATTGGGATGAGACCATGCGCTTTTAAACCCAAAGCTGCAAACAATCTATGGTATGATTTTGATGTGGTATACGAATCTCTCTCAAAAGGTAGATTATACGGTTTGGATGCAAAATTATTGAGAGAAGAGTCTCACACGCCTCTTCGGGAAGAAGTGATAAACCCCGTTCACAGATTGTGGAATGAGGGCGAACAACCTGAGTATATCCTCGATAGGATTTTTGCTGATGGCAAAACTATACTCATCTTGAAAAACCTCACGGAGATAAACAGGATGGTAAAGGGTCTGTTTGATTTGCTCTGTGCAAAGGCTGACCAAATTATCGAAACCACCGATGAGGATCTAACGACCAAACTATTGAGATACTATGAGAGAGGTATAAAAAACTCCTTCACGGAGATTTCGAAAAATCACGATGTTGTGGTGGTGGAAAGTTACAGCGATGTCGCCCTTCCATGGGAAGAACTGAAACCGGATATCGTGTTCGGTGTAAAACCTTGGGAAATATCCATCTACGATGCAGAAAAATATGTAATGGCGGTCGATATTCTCCACGGAGGAGAGATAAGCACTCAGAGAGTTACCGCACTGCTGGAGCCGACAAAACGAATAAAAATTTTGCCACAACCCTCTGCACAGGTTGTGGACTATATGAAAGAAAGGGCTCGCCCCATCTTGGAAGAGTACGTTTAAAGTTGATGTTTCCACTTCTCCATGATCTTTTCTATTCCCAGCAGACCAATGAGGGCAAGTATACCAAAATATGCCTCCACCACGTAGGCGTCGCCCGGCATATTAAGATTTAGATAGGTTTGGAAAGCGGGTATTGGGGCATCAACTACCGTCTTGTAGATTATGGATGCTATAAGATACTTTATCTTTGATGTTTTTATTGCATAAAATACGAGCAACAGCGCGAATATGTGGATGATAATAACAAACGTTCTTTCCAGTATAGGAACGGGTATCATCAGGGAGGGTTGATTCAGCTGCTGAAGCACGATATCTCGCTGTGATTCCGGTATCTTGTCTATAAGACCCGGATATAGCAGAAAGGCAAGAATGTTTACAAAGGATGAAAATCCGATGAATATCGCCTCCACGGCGCCAAATCCTATACCTATAGCTATCGCCTGATTTAAATCTGCACCCCTCATCCTTGTTTTCTTTATCACCACGTAAGATAACCCGCTTTCGAGGAGACCCGTTCTCAAACCGACGTAGAGTCCCGTCACCACAGCATATGCCGGGTTTCCGTACACCAGTAAACTTTCCGATAAGGGGTTTGTGATGGTGAAGTCCATCAGAAATTTGGGTGAAATTGCAATGACCCATAAAAGTAAGCCGTATATGAAAAACTCTATTTTTGTTCCTTTCTTCCACCACCATATCAGGGGAGCCGCAGCCCCCACAATGAGCATCCCTATTCCCGAAAGGATAAGATAAGGATTCATGATTCGTCTTCGAGTTTAACCGCAGTTCCGTATACGAGGATTTCAGCTGCTCCTCCCATGACCGCAGATGTCATGAATCTCACATTTATGATGGCATCTGCTCCGAGTTTTTCCGCCTTCTCCACCATTCTCCTCAAAGCTATCTCTCTTGCCTCCGTGAGCATTTCCGTGTACTCCCTTATCTCCCCTCCCACTATATTCCTGAAACCCGCAACGATATCCTTTCCGATGTGTTTTGCCTGTATGGTGTTACCCCTCACGAGACCCAATATCTCCTTAACCTTCTTTCCGGGAATAAAGTCCGTGGTTGTTAATATCATGGTTTCATATCCTCCTCCCTGATTTCCATCCTTTCTTCTCTTTTCTCCTTTATAAGGGAAACAAATAGGAGAATTACACCCAGTAAAATGATGACAACGGCAGATGCAACAAATGGGTCAACATAAGAAACGGTTGGTATCAGTTTATAAATCCCGTAGACGACCAACATCAATATTCCTATGGCAAATAGATATAGACCTATATCCCTTGCTTCCATCCTTCTCGTCTAAATGATGTGCAAATTTAAATTTGTCGGTACATTTCCCCTCTATTCTGGATTCAAAAAGATTATTTTCGCCGCGATGAGATTATAACATCTCTACCTTTATCTCATCGTTTATGTCGATCAGTGCTCCCGTTCCTCTCTTTCCGGCCGAACAATTCACAACGATCGTATCATTGATCTTGTCAAAACCCGGTCTCTCATGTATGTGCCCGCAGAGGTGTAATCTCGGTTTCTTTTCCTCGAGTATCTGTCTTATGTCCCTGCTTCCCGCATGGATTCCGAATATCGCGTTGTCGAGAACCCTGTAAGGTGGAAGATGAGTAACGAAAACCGTTTCTTCGTCGAGTAGAGATTTGGCTTTTTCTACTTCTTCGTCCGGGCAGTGGTTCCCTCCGAGTCCCACGAATTTTATGCCTTTGTATGTAAATTTCTTGAGATGTATATTTTCCGCTTTACTTTTATCGATGTATTCGGGAACGTCCTCGCTATCCACGTTTCCATGGATGGCAAGCGTTTTTACGGGGATTTGATCCAGCAAGGTTTTTGCGAGCTCTCCGGGACCGAAGTGTGTTATATCTCCACATATAACCACTATCTCCGGTGAGTATTCCTCCACCTTTTTAAGGAGTTCGTTCATCACGTACTGTCTGCCATGGATATCGGCTATTGCTATCAATCGCATATGCAATCATGCATTATGGAAACAGATAAAAATTTTATCCCCGATTCAACTGCGGATGAGAGAATTTCCAAACTACTTCGCTGATGCGGAAGAGAGCTTCAACAATGCGGATTTTATAATTTTCGGTTTACCATATGACAAAACCTCATCTTTCAGATTTGGGGCAAGGTTGGCTCCGAAGGAGATAAGGAAAGCGAGTTGGAATTTTGAGAGTTTTGACATGCTTACGGGCGTTGATTTTACAGAAATTCCCCTGCATGATTACGGCGATCTCGATATAGAGAACAAAGATGGCAAGGAAATGCTGGAGAGTGTATCGCGATTCAGCAAGAGAGTGATAAAAGCGAAAAAGATACCCGTGGCTATAGGTGGAGAACATTCTGTGACACCTGGATTAGTAGAGGGATTTGATGATGTGTTCGTCATTTCTCTGGATGCGCATCTGGATTTCAGAGATGAGTATGAAGGTAACAGATACAATCATGCCTGCGCCTCAAGGAGAGTAGCAGATAAGGTGGGCATTGACAATATCGCAATCCTTGGAGTGAGGTCCGCTGAGAGAAAGGAACTCGAAAAAGCAAGGGAAGAGGGGTTGAAATTCTTCGCATCCGGGAGTTTATCCGGAGATATAGACGATGTGTTGAAAGAGATCAGCAAGGATATTGGAGAAAGAAAGGTATATCTTTCCATAGATTTCGATGTTCTGGATCCAGCCTATGCGCCGGGCGTATCAACGCCGGAGCCGTTCGGGCTGGAGCCAGATGATGTTATCAAAGTCATAAAAACATTTGCAGATAGAATCGTTGGTTTTGACCTGGTTGAGGTTTGTCCGCCCTATGATTTTGGAAATACCTCCATACTTGCGGCAAAGATTATAAGGATAGCCATAGCAGAGATATGGAAGGCATTGAAGAGTGGAAACTAAACGCTTTTATCCCTTCTCAGGATTTAGTCCATCATGAAGTATCCTGCCGAAGAATTTGAAGATGAGGTTGCAGGGAAATTGAAAGAATTACTTGTAAAAATTGATAGAGAATTTGCCGAGAATATAAAACTCGAGATTCCTCCTTCTCCCGATAAAGGAGACCTCTCTTTTGCATGCTTTCCTCTTGCAAAGATACTCAAAAAACCTCCTCAGGAGATATCTGCAGAAATAGCGAGGGCTGTGGAGAAAGGGGAATGGATAGACAGGGTTGAGGCATGCGGAGGTTATGTGAATTTTTTCATCAATGTAGAAAAACTCTGTGCCGAAACTGTAAGATTGATAAGAGAGATGGATGAAAAATATGGATCTTTTGAAAGTAGAAAAGAAAAGGTGATAATAGAACACACATCAGCGAATCCAAATGGTCCATTACATGTAGGTAGAGCCAGAAATCCCATCATAGGAGATACTCTGGTGAGAGTGTACAGGTTTTATGGGTACAGTGTAAAATCACAGTTCTATGTCGATGATCTTGGCAAGCAGGTCGCTATCCTTGCGTGGGGTTTGAAAAATATAGATCCTTCTACTCTGCCGCCGCCTTCAAGAGAGAAAGCGGATCATTATCTTGTGAGATTCTATCAAAAGGCTTATCAGATGATGGAAGAAAATCCCGATGTGGAGGAGGAGATAAACGAGATAACGAGATTGTGCGAGAGTGGAGACGAGAAAACGATAGAGATGGTGAGAGAGGCATATGAAAAGGCGCTCGATGGTATAAAGGAGAGTTTGAAAAGGATAAACGTGGAGTTCGATGAATTCGTTGAGGAGTCGAGATTTGTCAGAGATGGAAGCGTATACAAGGTTGTTGAGGAGCTTAAGAAGAGCAAGTATGCTGGCAGTGAGGATGGAGCGTGGTATATTGATCTCAAGGAGTTTGGAATACAGGGGAGGGATACCAGGTTCTTTTTCACGAGAAAAGACGGTACCACACTTTATGCGACGAGAGATATCGCTTATCACATATGGAAGCTGAATCAGGCAGATATAGTTATCAATGTTCTTGGTGAAGACCATAAACTCGAAGCAAAACAGGTGGAGATAGCTCTCAGAATTTTAGGGATGAAAAGGTTGCCGAAGGTCGTGTTTTATTCTTTTGTCACCCTGCCGGAGGGAAAGTTATCGACAAGGAGAGGAAGGGTGATATATCTCGATGATTTGATAGATGAAGCGATAGAGAGGGCTTATCGGGAAGTGAAAAAGAGGAGAGGAAATGAGCTTGATGAGGAAAGATTGAGAGAGATTGCAGAGATTGTCGGTATAGGTGCCTTACGTTACAATATAGTCAAGATACAGCCGGAAAAGGATATTGTTTTCAAGTGGGAGGAAGCTCTCAATTTTGAAGGAGATTCTGCTCCATTTGTTCAGTATGCTCATGCAAGAGCATGCAGTATACTGAGGAAAGAAAGTGCCCCGGAAAAAATCACCGTCAGAAATCTGAAGCATCCCTCAGAGATTTCTCTTGCGAAGGTGCTGTCGAGGTTTCCCAATGTGGTTAAGATTTCCTGCACCCAGAACAGGCCTCATCTCATACCATCATATCTGTTTGAACTTGCCTCCACTTTCAATCAGTTCTATCGCGATTGTCCCGTACTGAAAGCAGAGAGTGAGGAAATCAGGAAAGAGAGGCTCGCTCTCGTGGATTCCGTCAGAATCGTCCTCAGGAATGGGTTATCTCTTCTGGGAATAGAGGCTCCAGAGGAGATGTGATGTACCGCTGGATTTCGTGCAGGAGTATTGTGGAAAGAATACACGGTACGGATGAAAGGTTTGGAGGTAAATATATCGTGGATCCGTATCAAAAATGCGACCTTTCCTGCATATACTGTGATGCGTCGGAGGATATAATTTACATAAAACATAACGCAGTGGAAATTCTCATCAACGAGATAGAGAGAATCAAAAGGGGAAGGGTTATCCTAGGATCAGCTACTGACCCCTATCAGAGGATAGAGGAAAGGGAGGGTCTCACGAGAGAGGTGCTGAAGATTCTCACAGAAAATGGTTTTCCCGTTCATATTCTCACAAAATCCTCGCTGGTGGAAAGGGATATCGATATCATGAAGAGTGGTGATGTGAGAGTAACCATAAGCTTTTCCACCATGGATGAGAATATCTCGAGAATCATTGAGCCGGAGGCGCCGGCGCCAGAGAGAAGATTAGAAACGGTTGAAAGACTGAGTAAAGAGGGGATAAGGGTTGGAGTGGCGGTATTTCCTCTGATACCATATGTTTCTGATGTAGATATAGAGCGGGATGTGAAGAGGTTCAAGGATGCTGGAGCGAGTTATCTGATTTATGAGTATCTCGAGCTGAAGGGTTATGTTAGAGAGAAGTTTTTTGGAAAGATGGAAAGGTTTTTTCCTGAGATCTGTGAAAAGTTGAGAGAGCTGTATCGGGATAGCTACAAACCAAAGGATTATAAAGTTGATGACATGATAGTTAAAGCCTGTAAAAAAGTGGGTTTAAGGTTGGGATATGGATAAGGAGATTCTCAAGATATTGAGGAAGCAGAGATATGCCATAGTTGGCAGGCACTCGGGAGTAAAGCCATGCCACTGGCTGAGAGAGAGTTTGCTGAGGAATAGAACGTGTTACAAGCAGAAATTTTACGGTATAGAGAGTCATCGCTGTCTGCAGATGACCACCGCTATAAACCACTGTACCCAGAACTGTTTGTTTTGCTGGAGGTATCAGGGATTTACGGAAACAAGCATAGCTGAACCTGATGACCCAGTTTTTATTCTTGATGAGTCGATAAAGGCACAGAGGGTGTTTTTGACTGGCTATAAGGGAGACCCAAGGGTTGACAGGAAAAAATGGGAGGAAGCGAATGAGCCAAAACACATTGCATGCTCTTTGACGGGAGAGCCGACACTTTATCCTCGACTGGGAGAATTTTTTGAGGAGGCTCATAATAGAGGGATGACCACTTTTCTTGTAACGAATGGAACGAATCCAGATGCTTTGATGAATCTCGATACACCGCCAACGCAACTATATGTGTCTGTGACCTCTCCGAATGAGGAGGTTTACAAAAAACTCAACAGACCGATAATTAAAGATGGATGGGAAAGATTGCAAAAAACTCTTGAGATTCTACCATCCATTGGTACGAGAACTGTGATAAGGCATACTCTTGTGAAAGGATGGAATATGGATGAGAAATTCATTCCGGAATATGCAAAGCTTATAGAGAAAGCGGAGCCTCTCTTCGTGGAGCCAAAGGCATATATGTTTGTTGGATATTCGAGAAAGAGATTGAGCATAGCAAACATGCCCTCTTTTGATGAAGTTAGGGAATTCGCTAGGAAGTTATCTGAGGAAACAGGTTATTACTACCTTGACGAAAGCAGGGATTCAAGAGTGGTTTTGCTTGGTAGGGAGAAAGGGGATACAAGGATACGATAGGTTGATTGTTTGGGAGTTCTCCGCAAAGTCATCGATATTTGGTTTGAGCGTTATCATGACGTTGTGGTGCAATCACACGATAAGCAACCACACTTTCCCACATTGGATGGTATGTGGTTAGCTCTGTAGAATTGTTGCAACCACTTCTCTTATTCTCGCTTTCGTTGATTCGGTTAATCGTTAAATGCAGAATTCCTGTCTCCCGGATGGTGACCCATGGTATGTCTCTCCATCCGGCATGCAAAATCAGATAGAAAGAGTAATTCTCTCTTGAAGCATTTTTATCTGTAATCCGTACCGTAATCCAGTTGCCGCCCCGGAGAGTCTTAGCAGGTTCGTTTGATCCATACAGGTATCTCCATGCACCGCCACCTCTAACGCGCTCATCGCCTTCAGGATGCCACGAAATTTTTACACCGTATGGGAGGTTGGCTATCAATTCTGGCCACTCAGGTTTTGGTCCCCACAATATATCCACCTTAACTTTTGCTGGAATGGTCACCTGACCGCTTTCCCACTCATAAGCGGTTACATTCCATATCATTCTCTTTTGTACCGTGCCCCAACTGCTTATTCCTACTGGAGAGTGATTCTTGATATATCTATACAACTGAAGTGGCTGAAGCAGGAGGAGCTTACTTATTATCTCCTCAACAAAAGGCATCGGGTTCCAGTATACCCACATATATGCCATGGTCCATGTTTTCTTCTCTGCACCAACATCTTGATTACCATCACTATGCGCACTCGCTGGATAACCTTTTGTTGGGGTTGTTGTAAGTAGAGCCGGTGTGGCCGCGCAGAGTATTAACGCCACCACCAAAACAAATACCCTCCGGCTCACTCTGGCATCACCAAATGAAAGTAAATACATAATGGAGTATATATAATATCGGTATGATGGTGAGTGATAACAAACAAACCTTATAAACTATTTCTTCCAGAGAGTAAGATTGGATGAAACGCCTGATTTCTGTACTTGCTGTTTCGATTCTGATCATTTCCTCAATCTCAGCCATTTCATCTCATTCGGAGAGTCAAAAATATTCGTATATCGTCGTTTTCAAGCATCCGTCAATGATCGATTTTTCCCTGAATACCACCAATGGCTCGAAACTTCTCAAATACAGAGAGTATCTGAAAAACCTGCATGATAAATTCATAAACTGGCTGGAAGAAAAGACGGGAAAAACCAAGTTTAAAGAGTTCTTCAATGTGCTGAATGCGGTAAAGATCAGGGTACCATCCAGCATCGTACCGCTCATAGAATCTCTGCCATATGTCAGATCTGTATATCCCGATATCAGAGTTCAGTCCCTCCTTGCATATTCCAGATCTCTGATAAGACTCGACTATGCCCTTAACATAAAGAACCTCACCGGAGAGGGTGTAACGGTTGCGGTTCTCGATACAGGTATAGATTACACACATCCAGATCTGAAAAATTGCTATGCCGGCGGCTACGATTTTGTGAACGATGATAGTGATCCATTTGATGATAATGGTCACGGTACCCATGTATGCGGAATAATCGCCGGAAACGGAAAAGCCTCAAATGGAACATACAGAGGTATCGCACCGGACTCAAAGCTCTACGTGTACAAGGTTCTCGACGAAAACGGTATGGGTTATGCATCCGACATAATCGAAGCCATTGAGAAAGTGATTGATCCAAATGGAGACGGAGATTTCTCGGATCATCTTGATATATTATCCTTGAGTTTGGGAGTATCCGATGGAGACAAAGGTGGAGATCCAGACGATTTACTGAGTGAATCCGTAGATAAAGCGGTTGATGCTGGTATCGTGGTTATAGTATCTGCAGGTAATGATGGGTGGGATGTAAAGAACAACCAGCCGGTAAAATACACGATAAGCTCACCGGCATGTGCTCGAAAAGCGATAGCGGTGGGAGCGGTTACCCACATGATTAATAGCTTACCAAGTGGTGGTCCCGACAGAATAGCACTGTACAGTTCAAAAGGTCCGTCTCCTCTTATGACCGTCAAACCGGATATTGTCGCACCTGGTGGAGATGTCGATATATTTTCCAGTGGTTCAAATGCGTACAATTATTCCATAACATCAACACGCGCAACAAACTGCAGTGTGGGAAAAACAGTAAATGAACACTACACCAAACTCGGCGGCACGTCGATGGCGGCGCCGCATGTATCTGGAATTGTTGCTCTGCTGATGCAAGAACACCCTGACTGGGATCCTTTCGAGATAAGGTCCGCACTTCGCTACACAGCCAGGGACTTGGGATATCCATTAACATATCAGGGTTTTGGCAGGGTAGATGCCTATGAGCTGCTGATAAATCTTCCTGCCCCACCGCCAGTCGCCATATTTTTCGATGTCGAAAAAGTCGGGAATGGAATCGTGTTCAAAGGAATTGCAAAATCGAGATGGTTTGATTCGTATCGTCTCTACTACAAATTTATGGGCTCTGATAGACCAGATGAATTTGATGCTACAGAGGATGGATGGGTTCTTCTTTATGAGTGTAAATCTTATGTGAAGGATGATACACTGTGCACATGGGATATCTCTGACCTTGAGGAAGGATGGTATGAAGTGAAACTGGTTGTCAGAGATGATTTTGGTAGAGAGAGTGAGGATTACATTATGGTTCATGTTAGTCATGAAAATTACATTATTGATATTCCTTCCTCTGTACACGAGGGAGAAAGGTTCAGGGTTTCTGTGAAAAATTCAGATGATAAATCTCTGAGAGCGATATTCATCATGTGTTCTCCATTGAGAATACCCCGAATCAAAATGGGAAGGGATGTGGAATTCAGGGCTTACAGGATATTCTCAGAAAAAACGGAGTCCATCAGTGTAAAGATGTGGATTATCGTTATTGAGCCTCACCTTCAGGTGGAGAAAAGAGAGATCGTGATTTTGAACGATTGATTCAATCGCTGGTTGTGTCCTCTCCCGCTCTGTAACACATCTGTATAACGTTATAGATGTCTTCCATCCCGCTGTAATCTGTACTGCTCACCGGAATGAGGGGAGTTTCTTCTCCAAAATGTTTGAGAAGAAGTAATATCTGCTCACTGAGTTCTCTGTAAATGGTTGCCCTCTCTCTTATTATGGTTTCATAAAGTCCCTCATCTATGCTGGACCATCTTCTCAGCTTTTCCAGTTCTTCTTTCTTTAGAAGATCACTCTTGCTGAGCAGATTGGCAACAGGTATGGAGAGCCTGAATCTCGTCGTCAGAGAAAGGAGGAGCTGGGTAACAAAACCGGATGCGGTCCTTGAAAGAATTGGGTCCAGAAGATACGCAACCATCGACCTCTCTGGACTGAGTTGTGAGATAAGTATATTACCGGATTCTCTGAATACGAAAAGTTCGATCTGTCCCGGTGTATCGAGCAGAACATAACTTGTTTTGAATCCCTCTATCGATTCCTTTATCTCCTTTGCGTTGAGAGCGAGCATATCTGCAGCCACTATCTGGGCTCCGTTTGGACCGAGATCATATTCATCCATTATTTCTTTCAGGGAAATCCAGTCTCTTATATCAACATCGGGAGTGTAAGGTAAAAAATCTGCTCCGGGATCGAGATTAACGGTTATGGAATCGAGTCCCCTGAGTTTCAGCCAGTTCTGAAACGTTCTGGTCAAGGTAGATTTTCCCGAGCCGGCTGTGCCTATGAAGTAGATGTAAGCGGGTTCCTCCACACTCATACTAACCTCTGAGTTCTTTCATGTGTCTTATCCTCTTTTCAATGAGTTCTTTTGTTCCTATGTCATGCCTTATAAAGATGTGTTCTCCTCTGATATGCTTCAGTCCCCTCTCACATATCTCCTCCGCCTCTTCGAGCGAGTTGCCTATACCGACGACAGCCAGAGATCTGGATGATGTCGTGTATATTTTATCATCTCTTCTGTTAACCGATGCATAAAACAGGATGGCGCCCTCCCGCTTTATCATCTCCTCATCGACATCTATGGGCTGGTCCACCATACTCTTTACACCATAACCCTCCGGAACAACGTATTTGCATACGGTTGCTTTCCTGTCAAAGTCTATCCTTGCTCCGGAGAGATCGCCATCCACCATTCTGAAACACATATCAACGAAATCTCCCCTGAAAATGGGAAGTATGTTCATGGCTTCCGGGTCACCAAATCTTGCATTTATTTCCACAATCTTTGGTCCATCTGCCGTGAGCATGAATTGTCCATATATGGGTCCAACAAAGGGGCAACCCTCATTATGCAGAGCTTCGACTACCTTTTGTAGAATCATCGCTCCCTCTTCGTAGTCACTCTTCTCCATGAATGGAAGAATACCACTCTCTGTAGAGTAAGAGCCCATTCCGCCGGTATTGGGACCTCTATCACCGGGTAGCAATCTTTTGTGATCCTGAACAGCCGGGGTTGGATATATGGATTTTCCATCAGAAAATGCCTGGAGAGTGAACTCCTCCCCTTCGAGTTTCTCTTCGATCAGCACCCTTGGTTTACCTCCTATCCTCTTTTCGATAACCTCCGCAGCATACTGAGCGGCTTCATCCACCGTACGGAAATGGTCACCATAAACTCTAACTCCCTTGCCACCTGTCAATCCAACCGGTTTGACAGCAACATGCCCACTGAGTTGCTCGATGAATATCCTCGCTTCTTTGGGATTGTCAAATGTTCTGTTTTTGACCTGTCCCGGTATGTTGTATCTGGAAACAATTTCTCTCATCCATCCTTTGTCCGTCTCTATCCGTGCCGCATCTTTCGTTGGTGCACACACGTTTATACCTTTCTCTTTTAGAGCATCCGTAAGTCCCGCTTCAAGCGGTGCCTCCGGACCTATCAGAACAAGATCTATGTTTTTAGAAAGAGCAAAATCGACGACCTTTTCCACATCTGTTTCCTTTGCTATCCTGTAATCCTTTGATAGACGCATTATACCGGGATTCCTGTTATGCATTAAGGAGTAGAGTTCGATATCTTCGGATCTGCAAACAGCGGAGCATATCGCATGCTCTCTCGCGCCGCCGCCGACGACCAGTACCTTTATCAATCGAATAACCTCCCCAGCAGGTGAATAGGCAAGGTGATTTTTAACGTTTTTTTAATATTTCAGTTGCCGAAACCAGAGGGATGAGTTCGATACTATGCTCTGTTAATCTTTCTCTGGCTCCCTCCTCTCTGTCAACAACCGTTACAACTCTGTCTATTTTGGCTCCGTTCTGTCTTAGAATTTCTATGGTTTTGATGACGGAGCCGCCTGTAGTGGTGACATCCTCGACAACCAGTACTTTTTTACCGTTGACATCTCCGCCCTCTATGAGTTTTCTCGTTCCGTGGGCTTTTGTTTCCTTTCTCACGATTACATATGGTTTGTTGGTTGCAAGAGAAAGGGCAACCGCTATAGGTACTGCTCCGAGTTCCATACCCGCTATCATGTCGTATCCCTCTGCATATTTTTTCATCTCCTCTGCTATCGTTCTGAGAATCTCTGGATTTGTGCTCGCCTGTTTTATGTCGATGTAATAATTGCTTTCCTTGCCCGATGTTAGTATGAATTTTCCGAACTTAA
>CAYSPA010000028.1:0-13804 GCA_964432835.1 uncultured Thermoplasmatales archaeon
TGGCCGATGATAAGGGTAAAACTGGTATCAGAAGCAGAACGACGATGAAAATCGAGGCAATTCTCATCATCACTGAATTATTATGACTTGAGTCGATAAAAAATTTTGGTTGGATGAAAGGTTTTGGTATGAACTGGGAGATCTCTTGAACTATTTAAAAAATCGATGAAATCACGCTTTTTATCATCTCGCTCCCCTAAACACTTATATACCCTCTTTTATCTAATTATTTATAGAATGGAAAAACTGAAAATACTATCCGAGGTCAAGGAGATACTCCGGGATGCGGGTTTCATCGTATCAGAGGAGTGTAACTTCAAAGACGTCAGCTTTGACCTCATCGCGAGAAGGGGGGAACATCTCCTCATCTTTAAGGTCCTCACGAACATAGATGCGTTTACAGAGAGAACGGCGAAGGACCTGAAATCCATAGCCCACCTCCTGAAGGCATCCCTCGTTCTCATAGGTGAAAGAGACGGCTCCGCGAAACTGGAAGACGATGTTGTCTATTTCAGAAACGACGTGCCAACGATAACGCCAACCACACTCAGAAACTATCTGGTACACAACATCCCCATCCAGATATACGCGGCGCCGGGCGGTTTCTACGTCAAGATAGACGGGAAGAAGCTCAGAGAGGAGAGGGAAAGGAGGAACATGTCACGGGGGGACCTGGCGAGAATACTCCACGTGTCCAGAAGGGCCGTAAAGATGTACGAGGAAGGGATGGATGCGAGGGTTGATGTCGCCGCTCAGATTGAAGAACTGCTCGACCCGAGTATAATCAAAGCCTTTGACATCCTCCAGCCGATGAGATTACATAGAATGAACACCAGGATATCGAACACGGAATGGATGTACAGTTTCCAGAAGGAAATCCTCTCCATCGTTGAAAGTATAGGTTACAGGGTTATACCGATAAGAAGATGCCTTTTCGATGCCATAAGTAAGGAGAGGAGAAACATCATACTTACGTGTGTAAGGAGGTACGATGTTTCACTGAAGAGACGGGCAAGGGCGATGAGGGATATAGCGAGGGTAACCGGGAAGTATGCGGTGATTTTCACGGACAAAGAGAAGAGAAAGAACATAGAAGGTACTCCCGCTATAAGCAAGGATGAACTGAGAAAAATCAAAGATCCGGAAGAGATGCTGGATATCATACTGGAGAGAGAAATCCGTTAAATCTCACAATCCGTATTTCTGTTTGAATCTCTTGTAAGCCAGTGCCAGTCCTTTGACGTGAGACAGGGGCGACAAATCTCTCCTTATACGTATTCCCGTATCCACCTTGGAATGAGGCAGACCGCTCTCGATTTTCTCTTTGAGAAGACCCGTATCAACGCTCTTCGATACACTTCCACCGATCACTATTTCATGGGGAGACACGGTTATAATCAACGAAATGAAAAAATCAGAGATATTCCCGTAGAATAACTCCATCAACCTCTCATCGGAAAACACCCTCTCCGGATCACCCCCGCCAATCCTCTCGAGAAACTTTCCAGAGACATGTAATTCTGCGCAACCGCGCCTGCCGCAGAAACATCTCTCGTCTCCGTCAAATCTTATATGACCCGCCTCAAAAATCCTGTTCATGAAGGTCAATCTTTTGAAATCCCAGAGATTCATATGGCATGCGTTTATTCCCGTTCCCATAACGACACCCATTATGGTTTTTTCTTCGTTTTCCTTCTCTTTGAAGAAATCGGTGGCATGAAAATATGTGAAGGCGGGGGCATCGTTCAGCACAAAATCGAAATCGAGATATTTGCCCATGAGAAACGGAAATCTCCGCGAATATACCCTGAATTTTATTCTCTTTCCATATTCAACCCTCACTATCCCGGGGAATGTGGATATCACTTCCCCGTCTATAGATTTCAGGGTGGAGACAAATCCGTGAAAATTAGACTCGTTCATGATCGAGGATGTACCGATGGTACAGTATTTATCATTGAAATTCACATTCCTCACATCAAAATCCGTTTCATCGAGGAACTCCTTCATCTTGTTCTCGCTGGAAAACATGATCAAGGTTTTTGTACCCCCGATATCGATTGCGATCATCACCCATTCTAAATCGAAACGAGTTATAAAGTTTGGGCTGATATAATTTGTTTTACATACAACTTTTTATCAAAAAGTATTTAAATCTGAAAAGCAATTTCTATGATGGGTGATTGATATGGAGATATCGGAGGTCGAAGAGAGGATAAAGCTCCTCGAAAAACTGGGAGGGATAATCCGCGAAGAGTCGAGAGCCTACGGCATCATAGATACTGTATGGGGATTCGCGATACTTGCTGGATTTCTGATATTCCAGATGGTGGAAATCCTGTCCCTTCCATGGTTTTATGGACTTATCCCCCTCATCGTTCTGTTATCTCTAGCCTTTGCATTAACGGTTTATTTTAAGCGGAAGATAGGAGAACAGCTGGGCTATAAGAGAGCCGGCTGGCTCGGGAACAAGATAAAGAAGACATGGCTGGCCACCGCTCTAATAGGGGGAACAGCGTATATGCTCGTATTCTGGAGTCCTCCGGTAGCGGATATAATTCTCAAGGATGTTTCACCCGGAGAAATCTCCGGACTAATACTTCTGGGATGGCTCATCATAGACGGTATAGGTTGTATGGTGCAGGGTATTATTTCCGAGTCCAGATTTTATACGGCGATCGGTTTTATGATGATAATCTCCGCCGTGGTGGTGGCAAACATTTCGTTCGTATACTCATGGTCAGCCTTTGCCCTGACTTTCGGGCTGGGTTATCTGGTGGGAGGATTGAGGGATTACAGGATGTTCAAGTCATCGAGAAAGGCGGGTGTGAGGGTTGAATAATATCGAAGAACTCGCGAGAACCTTGGCGGGGATCGATAGGGTTCTTCATGAGAGGATCAGGTTGGCGATATCCACGATACTCTTCCACAGGGGAGAGGTCAGTTTTAATACCCTGAAAAGAGTGCTGAAAACGAGTGAGGGAAATCTCGCGACCCATCTGAGAACACTTGAGCAGGCTGGATATGTGGAGGTGAAGAAAAGATTCGTTGGTAGAAAGCCCCAGACCACGTATGAACTCACGGATAGGGGAATAAAGGCGTATCGCGAGTATCTCAAAACTCTCACCAAAATCCTCCAGTTTGAGAAATAGCCAATTTCGCCAAGAGCGTCTCCACACATCTCCGGCATCTTTCCCACCTCCGTGCCGCCGCAAATGTAATAAATCCGATGCTGTTGAGAGAAAGGTTGATGTGGCTGAGGTTGAGGCTCCTCCTGCTGGTTGGTCTGCTCTTTGCGATACTCTACACTCTCTTCTCGCTGATAGGATTTGCGCTCGGTTTGAGGGAGATATATTTCTATATCTTCATGCTACTCCTCGCAGGCATTCTGGTATTCATACAGTATCTCATCGGACCAAAGATTGTGGAAATCTCGATGATGGTCAGGTATGTCAGCGAAAAGGAATATCCGGAGCTCCACGGGATGGTGGAAGAACTATCGAGAGAGGCGGGTATACCGAAGCCGAGGGTCGGTGTATCGAAGCTGAATATTCCCAACGCATTTGCATTTGGGAGAACAAAAAGGGATGCAAGGGTGTGCGTTACAGAAGGGCTGTTGAATCTCCTGAACAAAGAAGAATTGCGGGCGGTTCTCGGGCATGAAATATCTCACATAAAACACAGAGATGTTTTCGTCATAACCATGCTCAGTGTCATACCGACGATATGCTATATGATGTACATCTCTTTCTTCTGGGGAGGTTTGTACTCGAGGAGGAGGGATTCCGGAGCTCTTGCTCTCGTAGGTCTAACCGCTTTCCTGCTTTATCTCATAACAAGCCTTCTCGTCATGTATGCTTCGAGGATAAGAGAGTACTATGCAGATTACGGGAGCGTAGAGCTCGGAAATAAACCGAGCTGGCTCGCAACAGCCCTGTACAAACTGGTCTATGGTTCCGCCAGAGCGGATGCAAACACGATAAAGAGAGTCGCCGGATTGAAAGCATTCTTCCTGAATGACCCGGCGAACGCCGTGAACGAGATAAGCGAGTTGAAACAGGTGGACCTGAATCTCGATGGGACCATAGATGAATATGAACTACAGGTCCTTGCTGAGAGAAAGATCAAACTCAGCAGGAGCGAGAAGATAATGGAACTGCTCAGTAGCCATCCAAGTACACTGAAAAGGATAAAAGCCCTTTCAAATCTGGTTCAGTGATGAATATGCTGAAGGTGGTATCTTTCGACTTTGACGGAACGATTACGAAAGCCACATTTGCAGATCTCTTCTGGCTGGAGGGACTGCCAAAACTGTATGCGGAAAAGGAAAACATCGAACTGGAAGAGGCGAAGAAAATCCTCTTCACGGAATACGAGAAAATCGGAAAAGAAAGACTGGAGTGGTATGACCCGGATTACTGGTTCAAAAGATTCGATATAGATTACGACTGGAAAAAACTGATGGAGGATTACGCCCATGCCATAGAGATATATCCCGATGTCATTCCAACGCTGGAAAAGATCAAAGATAGATACACGTTGATAGTGATTTCAAATGCGAGGAAAGAGTTCATAGATATCCAGATAAGGAAACTGGGAATAGGCGGATATTTCGACAGGATTTTCTCAACGGTGTCCGATTTCAGGGCGGTGAAAAAAGACGGGGATGTTTACAGGAAGATATGCAGGGTCATGAACATCGAGGAAGGGGAGATGCTCCACACGGGAGATGATCACAAGTTTGACTATCTCATACCAAAGAGTCTCGGTATAAATGCGGTCTATCTTGACAGAAAGAGTGGAAGAAAGGAAAACCTCATCATCAATACACTCGAGCACCTTCCATCCATCATCGATGAGCTGGAGGGGAAAATATCGCGATAATAACCCTTCTGACCGACTTCGGACAAAGAGATCCTTACGTTGCACAGATGAAAGGAGTCGTGATGAGAATATGCAGAGATGCGATAATAGTGGATATAACCCATGAGATAATCCCGCAGAACATCGAACAGGGGGCTTTTATTCTGTACACCACTGTTCCATATTTTCCCCCGGGTACAGTACATGTTGCGGTCGTTGATCCGGGAGTTGGCACGGAGAGAAAGGGGCTGATCATAGATTGTGGAGATTATGTACTGGTGGGACCGGATAATGGATTGCTCCTTCCCGCGGCCAGAAGAGGGAAGAAATTCGACGTTTATGAGATCACAAACAGGCGCTATTTCATGGAAGGGGTTACGCATACATTTCATGGCAGGGACATCTTTGCTCCGGTCGCGGCTCACATCGCGAGGGGAGTTGAGATACGTGAGATTGGAAGAAAGATAGATGAATATGTAGATATGTCCTTGGGATTCGGAAAAGTCAGGGATGGTAAGATAGAGGGAAAAATTGTACATATCGACAGATTCGGAAACCTTATAACGAACATAGAGGGTAGAACTCTTCTCGATAGAGCAAAGTATGGAAAAGTTATTGACGTTGAAATTGGCGGTTTACAGCTGAAAATGCCTTTCTACAAATCCTATGGATATGCTGGAGAGAATGAACTCCTTCTGACGATAGGAGGAAATGGCTTCGTGGAGATAGGCGTCAATATGGGTTCAGCCTTTGAGAAATTGAAGAAAGGGATGGGAGAAAGGGTCACTCTAGCTTTATGAGGGCATCGAGGAGACCGTGAGCATAATTTATGCAACCGAAGGCGGTCATTATATCCCCCCTTTCCAGATAAAATTTCGCATCCTCGAAGTATCTCACGGCCATATCCACTATCTCTTTTTCTTTCTCACCTTTTGGATGATACTTTGAGAGATTCTCTTCAAACATCTCCATGTCCTTTTCCACCCTTTCTCTGTCGTTCATGCCAGGTTTCCTCCTATCAGGAAGGATACAATGAAACAGATGAATGCGGTTATCAATCCTATGACCAGCATCTGCAAACCATACACTATTCTATTCTCCTCGCTTATCTTCCCCAGATATATCCCCATGAAAAACAGCAGAGCGAGTGTTATTGCGATGGATGCGCGGAAAGCGATATCCCATGGAATGACGGATAGCTCCACGAGAAAGAAAGGGGATAACACGACCATGGCCGCCAGGAAAGGGGATAAACCATCGGTCAGAGAAGCCATTACCATGGCAAATCTGTGAGACCTGTAGTGAATCGAGCCTCTCAGGTCTTTCAGCATCGCCCTCTCCAGGGATTTCAGCTTTTTCAATCTCTCCGCCTTCTCCGCCATGTAGGCGCCACTTATGCCGGAGATCGCCATCGCAAGCGAGCCCGCCATGCCGGCGCTTATTATCGAGGACGGAGATCTTATGTTGGCTATGTATGCTCCTATGACGACCCCGAGCATGGTCAGGGCACCATCGAAGGCATTCATGATAAAATATCTGCGCGATATCTCACCGATACCAGATATTTCGGCATACTCTCTCAATTTCTTACTGAGTCCGACCATATTCTTTGAGTGAGCATAGATAATACGAAATTGATAAATGTTTGCCCTCGTTTACCTTTAATGAAAAATGGATATCGCGGGGATACTCGTCAGGAGATCAAAGATCATTCTCTTTCTTTACACCGTAGTGGTATTCCTGATCGCAATAAATGCGAGAAATCTCTCCATGGAATTCAGTTTAGGTGTTTTTCTTCCGGAGAACGAGCCATCGATAACCTTACTCAACTATGTGACAGAGAAATGGAACATGGGAAGCAGCATGATAGTGTACGTGGAGAGCGATGACGTTCTCTCTCTTAAGACCCTGGAGGATATCGATTACGTTGTCAATAAAATCGATATCTATCGATATGATAAAGGAGAGCTCGATGGCGTCGTCAGCGAGAACTCCATCACAACGATGCTGAAACTGGAGAACAGCCTTCCGCCGCCGTTTGGTGAGGGTAAATTCCAGCTTCCAACCGATGAAAGCAAGATAAAGAAATACGTCGCAAGAATGGGTGAAGCGAGAAGAGCCCTCATAACGGATGATTATAAATCATCCGCCATCATCTTTACACTCTCTCCAGATGTTGATTCCGAAGTTATAATGTCGAGGGCGAAGAGTGCCATAAACAATGTCACCACCAAGATGTCGCTCGTTGGCTCTCTACCGCTATCTCGATCGATAAGAGAGAAGGCCCTCAGAAACCTTACACTGATCTTTCCCCTTTCAATCCTTCTAGTTTCCATTGTGTTGTTTGCCTTCCACAGGTCATTCAAGGGATTGTTGGTGACCTTTCTGCCAACATCTTACTCCATTCTGCTGACGTTCGGTGTACTGGGCATGGTGAGACCACAGCTCACCATATTATCTCTCGCCATCGTTGCCCTATTGATGGGGCTTGGTGTCGATTATTCCATACATCTCATGAACAGGTTTCTCGAAGAGAGGGGCTCTTTTGAAGAGAAGGCCAGAAAAAGTTTGAAAACAACGGGAAAGGCAATTCTTCTATCCGCTGTAACAACAGCCATAGGTTTTGGTTCTCTAATGATCTCAGCGATGCCGCCCATCGTCGATTTCGGTTTTGGATGCGCCCTCGGCATAATGCTGTGTTATATATCCACGATGATAATGGTAGTCCCCCTCGTGGTGATCCTCAATTTCAGAAAAAGAATAGAGTTTCCCGCATGGAAAAAGCTCGCGGTTTTCTCTGTGAGGAACAGCAAAAAAACGCTCTTACTCGGAATCATCATCATCGCGCTTTCACTATCCGTATTCCCGAAGGTCGAAACCGATGTAAATTATTTCGCGATGGCTCCAAAGGATGATCCGGTTGTGACCAAAACCCTCGAATTCTCAGAAAAGTTTGGCTTGAGCGGAAATCTCAATGTAATTCTGGTCAGGGGAGACCTTGAGAGTCCCGAGGTTATCGAAGCTATTTATAATATGGAGGAAAACATAAGGTATGATCCCGTGGTGTACAAAAATAATGTAACGGTAACATCTCTTGTCGATGTTATCAAGAAGATCAATCTTGGAAATCTTCCCAAGGATCGCGCCAAACTGCAACTCATATACACGTTTCTGGGAGATCAGATGGAACTCCTCGTTGATGAGAACTTTACAGAGACGATCATAAACGTGAACATTCCCGCTGGATTGAGTATAGATGAACAGAGAGATGTTGTCAATGCCATCAACTCGATCATATCAAATACGACCATACCCGGCGGTAAAGCTTATCCACTAACCGGAGCGGCGCCCATAAGCGTTAGCATAAACGATATACTTCTGGATCAACAGGTGAGATCGATGCTCGTTTCCCTGCTACTCGTTTTCGCCACCCTTATAGTTATCCTCGGCTCATCCAAATATGCGTTTGTGACGATGTTACCCATCATTTTTGTTTTACTGTGTGAGCCGGGCGTGCTGGTAACGTTCGATATTCCGCTGACGGTTATAACGATCTCCATAGCATCCATAATCGTCGGTACCGGTGTGGATTATGGAGTGCACATAACAAAGAGATTCCTTGAGGGGATAGAAGAAGGTCTGGGGAGAGTGAAAGCAGTAGAAAAATCCATAGAAGAGACCGGTCTTTCTTTACTTGAGGCAGCCCTTACCACAGTAGCAGGTTTGGCATCTGTATATTTTGTCAATATTCCATACTTGGAAGAGTTTATGAGATTGATAATTGCAATGATACTCCTCTCTCTCCTGGGTGCAGTATTTTTAATGCCCGCTCTCCTTACGGCAGGATATGATAAGAAGCACAAAAAATAATGCAGCGAAAGATTGGATGGGTATAAGAAGAAAAAGACAACCTATTGAGCCAAACTGCATGAATTCCTCTGCCAGTGCAAGAGAGAAAAGAGATATTAGTACAAAGATTACCATCGATACTCCGAGTTCAACTCTTTTCATGCCCCCACCATGGGATATATTATTCTGTCTGGCAGAATTTCCTTTCCAAGATAAAAATACACAATATACATGAGTATTGCGGGAACAATCTGCATGAGAAGATCATCATCTATGTATCTGCTCTTCACGAACTCCGAAGCGGTCGTGGATAACGCACCAAGTACGGCAATCTGCAATGCGATGGGCGATGACAGCCAAGTGGAGAAGAAAATAAAGAAGGAGAGGAGCATAGAAGAGACGCTGGCTGGAACGAGTCCCAATTTTCTCATCTCTCCGGCGAGAGGATCAGCCAGAGATGTAGATACTATGCATGGAATCGATATCTGCTGTGGAAAGAAGAGAAGAAGGATAGCGGAGCCCATGCCAAAATAAACGTATCCTCCGACCCTCCTTTCCTCGTAATCTCTCAGACATGATATCTTGATATCCCTCCGTCTAATTCGTCTCACATCAACCGCTATTATAAGGAGTACCGAAAAAATTACCACCAGTTTTTTTGTTAATCCAATCCATCCTTCATCAGGTAGCATGTAGTATGAGATTATGGCGGAGCCCGATACGTGAGCTAATCTCCTGTACCAGTGTATGAATTCTCCCATCGAATCACTTTTCGAATATCCTGATACCCTCTCTTGTCCCGGCGATCACGATATCGGCCAGATTCACAAAGAGACCGACCTCAACAACGCCGGGTATATCGTTGAGTTCCTTTTCGAGGATGTCGGGTCTTTCTATCTCGGAAAATTCACAGTCCAGTATATAGTTCGTGTTGTCTGTGGTGAAAGGTATGCCATCTGCCATTCTGAGATTGGCGCTGCAATCGAACAACCTCTCTATGTGAAGTTTTGTGGGATACCAGCCAAAGGGTACAACCTCAATGGGAAGTGGAAAGGATACTCCAAGCTTCTGGACGAGTTTTGATTCATCCACTATTATGATTTCCTTTTTCGAGGCGTATGCAACGATCTTCTCCCTCGTCAGGGCGCCGCCCCCGCCCTTTATAAGATTGAGATCGGGATCAACCTCATCCGCACCATCTATGGTGATATCTATCTCTGGATGCTCACGCAAAGTTGAGAGAGGGATTTGAAATTCCTGGGCGAGGCTTTTTGTTCTATGTGATGTGGGGATGGCTATCAATTCTATATTTTCTTTCTTGATCTTTTCACTCAGTTTGGGTATGAAGTATTCGACGGTGGAGCCCGTCCCGAGACCAACGACCATCCCATCCTCAACGTAATCGAGGGCTTTCTGTGCCGCCATCTTCTTTAAATCTTCGCGATCCAACTTTAACACCGAATTTAGAATCGGGAAGGGGTACAAAAATTTATACATTAGATACACATTACCCAAAAGGATGCTGGCTACCTGCCCCGACCATGGATATTATCGCGGAGAGTTCTGCCCGAAATGCGGAAAGAAGGGAAAGTTTCTGATGAGTGACAGGGAGATAGACATACTGGGTAGATTACTGGCTGGTCTGCTGAGGCATTTTCCCGATAAGTTAAACCTGAAGATGGACGGAAGGGGATGGGTTGACATCAAGGAGTTGCTCGACGCCCTGAAGGTGAGCAGATCCGGCTTTCAGTGGCTCAGAGAAGAGCATCTGAGAGCCCTCGTTGAAACAGACCCGAAGGGAAGATATCAGATATATGGGGGGATGATAAGGGCGACATACGGGCATACGATAGATGTAAAGCTCGATGATTTACCAGAGGCGGATGTCGATGTTCTGTACTATCCTGTTACGGAAGAGGAGGTCGATATAATTCTGGAGAGCGGTCTGTTTCCAAGTGATAGAAAGAAGGTACATCTCAGTGGAAGCGTTGAGAAAGCCAAAGAGGCGGGAAGAGTGAGAACCGAGAACCCCATAATCCTCAAAATAGATGCCAAGAAGGCGAAGGAGGATGGTATCAAGATTTACAGGGCGGGAAAGGATGTGTATGTTGCGGATTCCATAGATAAGAAGTACATATCATTGCTGGAAGAGGGGAAGAGGTGAAGGGTACTTCGAAATCATTTGTGGATAAGTAAAATTTCTATCTTGGGGCGTGAGATATAATAGCATAATCACTATAAGGAGTATCCACAATTAACTTCGCGATACCCGAAAGAAATTCGGTGAAAGAGATCATCTGGATCACCTGTATATCCGGATTGGAATCCATAAAATCACAAACTTTTTAAAAAAGATTGTGATTATCATTTCGTGCAACTGCAGGAAATAAAGGATATTGTAGCTTCGCAGAGAGAGGAAATAGAGGAAAGATTTGAAAAAACAAGGATAATAGAAAGAGAGATTGATAAAGAGAGGTTGAAAGGTTTTTTAAAATCCCCAAACGTACTTGCCATTCTGGGTGTGAGAAGATGTGGTAAATCAACGCTTTCATTGCAGTTGTTAAGAAATCAAGAATACGGATACATAAACTTTGATGACGAGAGAATCATAGATTTTGATGTTAAAGACTTTGATAAGATGATGGAAGCATTCTATGAACTCTATGGAAAGATAGAGAATGTAATACTAGATGAGCCTCACAACATTCAAGGGTGGGAGCTTTTTGTCAATCGGTTGCGTAGAACGAAGAAGGTTATTATTACCGGTAGTAATTCAAAGATGCTCTCTGGAGAGCTTGCGACCCATTTGACAGGAAGACATGTAGACTTTACTCTGTACCCATTTAGTTTCAGGGAATTTCTTACATACAACGATTTTGAGCTTGGAGAGTATATCACAACAGCAAAGATTGGATTGATAAAGAATCTGCTGAAAGATTATCTTTCCCAGGGAGGTTTTCCGGAGAGATACATTTTGGGGAAAGAAATCTTAGTGAGCATCTACTTTGACATACTGGAAAAAGATATAATCAGGAGAATCAAGATAAAGAAGAAAGCAGCATTTAAGGAGATGACAAAATATCTCGTTTCCAATTTTTCCTCAGAAATCACATTTTCAAAACTGAAAAACATCTTGGATATAAAGGATCAGCACACAATAAAAAACTGGATAGAGGGTTTGGAGCAGGCTTATTTGATAAAGATGGTAGAGAGATTCTCTCCAAAACTTAAGGAAAGCATAATCGCGCCCAAGAAAGTCTATTGCATCGATACGGGAATCATAGGCGTTGCTTCTTTCCGACTGAGTGAGAATACCGGGAGAATCATGGAGAATACAGTGGCTGTAGAACTTCTGAGAAGGAAGAGCTATCGGCAATCAGATATGGAAATCTTTTACTGGAAAGATCATCAGGGAAGGGAGGTGGATTTTGTCATCAAGGAGGGAACGTCAGTAAAAGAGCTCATACAGGTTACCTACGCATCGGGCAGAGATGAAATAGAGGGGAGAGAGATAAAATCACTGATCAAGGCAAGTAATGAACTAAAATGCAAGAATTTAGAGATCATAACATGGGATTATGGGGATGAACTGAGGATAAAGGATAAAATGATAAGATGCATACCTCTATGGAAATGGCTCCTGAGATAAGTTGCAAAATTACTATTGCAATGATAGAAATTTTTATGAAAAATTCTATTATTTGGATAACATGAAAGGCTTTTGCGTAAATACAAAATCACAATCTTTTCTTATCACTCCATTATCTCATGCAGAATTTTCCTTGTTTTTGGTGGAAATTTTTCTGAATATGTACGAAGTTTTTCAATATCAAGCTCATCTACATCCATATCATCAAATAACGATTTTATCATGGCAGTACTTGCACCCCTCTTTTTCGTACAGCGAATGTGGATGAGATCTAGGAGTGCCTTCTCGGGTTCAGCAATGTTAACAAATCCTTCCTTTTCATATCCCCAGAATAAGGTCTTGTGTATCTGATGGTACTCATAGGTTGCATCCTCGGTTTTATAAGTATAAGGAAGCTTCGTGGTTACAAGCGTTAGCGTATACACCGCTTGACTTAGAATTCCTTGTCTTGAGAGAGCATATTCCATAGATAGATACGATGGATGTCTTAGAATCATGGATATTTCCTCTGGAGTTGGAGGAGAAAATGGGTTTTCATACCAGCGGTATGCAACCCTCTTTACCAATCCAGATTTGACCAGTCTGGTCAGCTGAACGTAGAGGGATGATTTATCTTCTCCCGTTAGCTGTGAGAGATCAGAGAGTGAGAATATCTTTTTATCTCTATGCCGTTTGAAGAAGAGTAACCATTCATCGCCCTTCAAGAATCCCACCCTTTATAATTTCCACAACCGCCTCTACAATTTCTTTGAGATTTTCACTGTATTGATCGAGAAATCTTTTTGGCATGAAACGGAGGATCTCGCTGTGAAGGATAGACAATCCTTCTTTCTTCAATCTCTCCGCAGATTCTAGAATATTCTTTTTCAGATTTGATGGTGTGCTTCCATAATCTGCAGCCTTCCGGAACACGAGATCCCATGGAATGGCAATGTTTTTTTCTTTGGCAAGAAAATATATATCCCATACGTCCCTTCCCTTTATGTATGGTCTGTTTCCCAGAGCAACCAATTTATCAGCGAGTATCTCGCGATCTTCCTCCACTCTTACAACTGGATTGAAGGGCGGATAGTCAAGTATTCTCGGTCTGTTGTGGTAGGATGGAACATATGCCAATTCTAAATGCACTCGAATTCTCTTGAATGGTTTTCCCGTTAACTTGAGAACGAGACGTTGCATTTGATCATCATTCCTCTGAATATTGAAACTGGCTTTTTCGATAAATGGAAATGCATCTTCAACAGATGCCTGCATATTAGGGATGTTTCTGGTGAGATCAAACGTCTCATTTTGCTTCAAAACGAAATCCAGATCCTCTGAAAAACGAGGATTTCCATAAAATAGTCTGAGAGCGGTTCCACCCTGAAATACTATATGGTTGAATGCTTCATCTCGACTCAGGGAAGTGAGCAGAACCTTTTGCACCTCTTCCTGAAATACCTG
>CAYSPA010000029.1:0-3820 GCA_964432835.1 uncultured Thermoplasmatales archaeon
TTCAAATTGGTATAGGGGGTTAAACACTTAAATTCATAAAAAGTTGACAGTCTCCAGCAGCACTTTGATAGAAAACTTTAAATATAACTTCGCATATGTGTAATATTAGAGAATGAGGGGTAGAGGCTACTGTAGGCGAAGAGGAAGAGGGAGATACATGAGGTGGATAGGATTCGTTCCACCAATAAATTACTTCCATCCTGCCGGCGTGTTTGAGCCACAGCAGGTCATAGAACTGACTCTCGGAGAGATTGAGGCGATGAGACTCGTTGACCTTGAGCATCTTACTCAAGAAGAGGCGGCGACGAGAATGGGCGTATCAAGAAAAACCCTGTGGAACGATCTAAAGTCGGGAAGGGAGAAGGTCGTCAGGGCTATAATAAACGGTTACCCCATAAGAATAGCAGAAGGTAGATTTGCTCTCCATCCAGAAGCTGATCTGAGCAAGATGGACGAGACCCTGAGTAAAATTTACTCGCTTCTTCCAGGCAGAAATTGTGGGGTATGCGGATATGGCTCATGCATAGGATTTGCAAGGGCTCTTGCTCAGGGTAGGGCAAATCCCGATGAGTGTAAATTTATTGATTCAGGCTCCAGGAGTAAAATTATAGAAATCCTGGAAAGGAGGTGATAGAAAATGGTGGGTGGATATGGAAGAGGGAATAGGTACAGGTGGTGGTACAGGGCAACTGGCCTGCCGGGATGGATGAGATGGGGCTTTGCTCCGCCATGGAATCCATGGTTCGCGCCCTGGGGCACTCCGCCATGGTATCCAGAGGAAATCCCGCCAGAAGAAGAGCTGAGGATGCTCGAGGAAGAGAGGCAGATGCTCGAAGATGAACTCGAAGAGATAAAGAAGAGAATAGAAGAGCTTAAGAGAGAACTCGGGAGGTGATAAGAAATGCCGTGGGGAGATGGAACCGGACCTTGGGGATTGGGTCCGATGACTGGCAGAGGATTTGGCTACTGCGCTGGATACCCGCATCCAGGCTTTGTAGTGCCATTCCCGAGAGGAGGCAGATGGTTCTGGTGGGGCAGAGGTTTCTGGGGTAGAGGCAGAGGATGGAGATGGTTCTGGAGATTCTTCTACTGGCTACCGTTCTACAGATACAGATACCCAATGTACTACTATCCGCCATGGCTCTGGTGAGTTAGCCCCTTTTTCTTTTTTATTTTTTCTTGGATGGAAAACGAAGGAGGATAAATCAATGGACGCGAATCACAAACTGATAGTGCTGAGTGGGAAGGGAGGAGTTGGTAAAAGCACGGTATCCGCAAATATTTCTGTTATTCTGGCGAACAAGGGATACGATGTTGGTTTATTGGATTGTGATTTACACGGTCCGAGCATACCAAAGATTCTTGGAATAGAGAATAAAAGGTTGATGGGAAAGGATGACAAGATTCTCCCTTTTGAGGTGGGAAAACTGAAGGTTGTCTCCCTCGGTCTGATGCTCGAGAGCAGAGATTCTCCGGTGATATGGAGGGGTCCTCTCAAAATGAAAGCCATACAGCAGTTGCTTGAGCAGACAGAATGGGGTTCCCTCGATTACTTCATAGCTGATCTTCCACCGGGAACTGGTGATGAGCCACTAAGTATCGTTCAGCTTCTCAAAAAGGTCGACGGCGCAATTATTGTTACCACTCCACAGGATGTTGCCCTCGAAAGTGTGAGAAAATCTATCTCTTTCGCTCGCTCTCTCAACGTACCCATCCTCGGTATCATAGAGAATATGAGCGGATTCAGGTGTCCCCATTGTGGTAAAACTTCCTACATATTCAAGCGGGGCGGCGGCGAGAGATTGGCGAAAGAGATAGGGGTAAGATTTCTCGGGAAGATACCGATAGATGCCAGAATAGTTGAAGAGGAGGATGAAGGCAAAATTTTGAAAAATCCCGATTGTCTTGAACTGTTTGAGGATATCGTTAAAAAGGTAGAAGATATTTTGGAGGGATGAGATGCAGCAGGGGTTTGGAAGAGGATTTGGAAGAAGAGGCATGGGTCCGGGTGGAGAGTGTTATTGCCCTAATTGTGGATATCGAGAGCCTCATCAGCCTGGAGTACCATGCATCACCAAGAAGTGTCCCAGATGCGGTACTCCCATGGCGAGATTATAGGAGGTGGTAATGTGAAGGTATTGGTTACGGCGGATGGAGAGAATCTTGATGCAAATGTAGATACGAAGTTTGCGAGAGCACCATACTTCCTGGTTGTGGATACCGAAAATTTATCATTCGAGGCGATAAAGAATGAATCTGCAAATGAGTTTGGAGGCGCAGGAGTGAAGGCGGCGCAGAGCGTGATCAACAGAGGGGTTGAAGCGGTAATTACTGGGAATATCGGTCCAAATGCGTATCAGGTGTTGAGGAGTGCGGGAATAAAGATGCTGAGGGCTGGCGGGAAAAAGGTCAGAGAGGCTATAGAGGATTTCAAAAACAACAAACTCGAGGAAATTGTTTCTCCAGGTCCACGGGGGATGTTCAAATGAGGGTCTGCATACCCACCGCAAATGATGGTGGTCTTGAAGACATAATCTCGGAGCACTTTGGAAGGGCAAGTACCTTCACGATAGTCGATCTAGATAGCGGAGAGACAAAGGTCATCAGAAACGAGAGCGTGCATATGGGAGGAAGACTCTACCCCCCAGAGATCATGGCAAAGGAAAAGGTTGATGCGATGATATGCAAGGGGATAGGTGTAAAGGCTCTCATGAGATTCTCGGAGTTGGGAATAGATGTTTACATATCTGAGGAAGGAGGAAAGGTTAAGGACATTCTGGAAAGTTTTAGAAGAGGAGATTTAAAGAAAGCAGGTCTTGGAGATGGATGTCCTGGACATCGTGGATATTAGAGTGGTAGGATGAAAGCCTACTTAGATTGTGTGCCCTGCTTTCTCTCCCAAGCTCTTGAAGCGGCGAGAATGGTAACCGATGATTACAATAAAGAACGGGAGGTTTTGCTGAGGGTAATGGATTTTCTAAGGAATGCGGATCTCAACAGAACCCCTCCAGAGATATCAAGAGAGGTTCACAGGATAATAAGAGAGACTCTCGCCGTTGATGATCCATACCGGAAGGTGAAAAGGGAATCGAATGAGTTCGGAAGAAAACTTTATCCGGAACTCGTGGAAAAGGTAAGAGAGAGCGACGAATCGTTGCTCACCGCAGTAAAGCTGGCGATAGCGGGAAATGCGATAGATTTTGGCACGATGCAGAGATACGATGTTTCGAAACTCATTGATAAGGCGCTGGGCGCGGAGATAGATGAGGAAAGTTACAGAAAATTCAGAGAGGATGTTTTGAAAGGGAAGAGGATTCTCTATCTGCTCGATAATGCGGGCGAGATATTCTTTGACAGAATCCTGATGGAGGTGCTTTGCGAGGAAGGAAAGGATGTGGTGTGTGCAGTTAGAAAAGGTGCGATAATCAACGATGCAACTGTCGAGGATGCTAAATTTGCAGAGATTGATAAGATAGCAAAGGTGATTGAAGGTGAGATGCTTGCTCCTTCTGCGCCTGGATTTTTCGTGGAAAACTTTTCTCCAGAGTTGAGAGAAGAATTTGAGAGATGTGATGTTGTGATATCAAAGGGTCAGGGGAATTATGAAGCGTTGAGCAACGTGGAAAGAAGGGTGTATTTCCTCCTGCTGGTTAAATGCAAACTGGTTGCGAGGGATATTGGGAGAGAAGTTGGGGATTTTGTGATGAAGGTGATGAATTGATTATATCAATAGCCAGCGGAAAGGGAGGAACGGGAAAAACCACTGTAGCGGTGAATCTCGCTTTAAGCTTGGAAAATGTTCAGCTGATAGATTGTGATG
>CAYSPA010000029.1:3920-13473 GCA_964432835.1 uncultured Thermoplasmatales archaeon
GTAGCGGTGAATCTCGCTTTAAGCTTGGAAAATGTTCAGCTGATAGATTGTGATGTTGAGGAGCCAAACGACCACATCTTTCTGAATCCGGATATCGAAAAAAGCGAGGATGTGCATGTCGAATGTCCCGTTATAGATAAAGAGAGATGTGATCTTTGTGGGCAATGTGCGAGATTTTGCATGTACAACGCTATAGCGGTAACAAAGAACGGGGTTATCGTTTTTCCGGAGCTCTGCCATTCCTGTGGAGGTTGTAAACTTGTTTGCCCAAGAGATGCGATAACCTATGAGAGAAGGGCGATTGGCAAAATAAAAAGCGGGAGGGCAAAGCACGTGGAGTTCCACACGGGTGTGATGAATCCGGGAGAGATTAGGGCGACACCGATTGTAAAGCAGTTGAAGAAAAAAGTTGACGGAAAGAAATACGCCATACTCGATGCGCCGCCCGGGGCGGGATGTCTCGTGATAGAGGCGATAGAAGATTCCGATTTCTGCATACTCGTAACAGAACCTACGCCTTTTGGGTTGTATGATCTGAAACTGGCGGTTGATGTTGTGAGGAAATTGAGAATACCTTTCGGAGTGGTCATAAACAAGGATGGGATAGGTGATAGAAGGGTTGAGGTCTTCTGCAGTAGAGAAGAGATACCCATTCTCATGAAGATACCGTTTGATAGGAAAATAGCCGACCTCTATTCTAAAGGAGTACCTTTTGTCCTTGAGATGGGGGAGTGGAAGGGGAGATTCAGGACGATGGTTGATGAGATCAAGGAGAGATTGGCATGAAACAGATAACTGTGATAAGTGGAAAGGGTGGAACTGGAAAGACGAGTCTCACTGCAGCACTATCTACAATTATCCGGAATAAAGTTATTGCTGATTGTGATGTTGATGCGCCTGATCTGCATCTTCTGCTGAATCCAAAGATCAAGAAAACGATGGTGTTCCACGGGCTGAAGCTTGCCGAGAGGAATGTTGAAAGATGCATACGTTGTATGAAGTGCTACGAGAATTGCAGATTCGATGCAATAAGCGGGGAGCTGGATATAGATAGAGATAAATGTGAGGGGTGTGGTGTATGCTCTTATGTATGTCCCGTTGATGCGATATCCATGGTTGACAGAGATACGGGATTCATATACACATCCGAGACGAGATTCGGACCCTTCGTATATGGAATACTGGAGACGGCAGAGGAGGCAAGCGGAAAACTGGTTTTTCAGGTAAGACAGGAAGCGGCGAAGATAGCGGAGGAGAAGAAACTCGACCTTATACTCATAGATGGTCCACCAGGGATAGGTTGCCCGGTCATAGCATCTCTTTCTGGGGTAGATATTGCTCTGATTGTAACAGAGCCAACAAAATCGGGGATACATGATATGGAGAGGGTGCTAGAAGTTGTCGAGCATTTTGGAGTTAAACCTCTGGTTTGCATCAACAAGTATGATTTGAACATCGAAAATTCTCTCAAAATAGAGGAGTTCTGTAAAAGGAACAGAATCGAAGTGGTTGGAAAGATACCTTTTGATGAGAGATTCACCACTGCACTAATAAATGGAAAAAGCATAGTTGAGTATGATGCGGAGTGTGAAGCAACTAGGAAGATATTTGATATGTGGAGTAGAATCAAAGGGAGGTTGGAGTAGATGGGCGTAATCCACAAAAATTTTAAGGATGTTGAACCAGAAATACCCGATGAAAAGGGAGCAAACAACGTAACCATCAGATGGTTGATAAGCGAGAAGGTTGGAGCAAAGAACTTTGCGATGAGATTATTCGAGATAGAGAAAGATGGATGTACACCTTATCACAGGCACGACTGGGAGCATGAGGTATTTATCCTCGAAGGAAAAGGGAAACTCGTGATGGAGGGTAGAGAAGAGGACCTCAATCCAGGAGATTTCGTATTTGTTCCACCAATGGAATGGCACCAGTTCAAGAATGATGAGAGCGAGAGATTGAGATTTCTCTGTCTGATACCAATTAAGGGGAAATGAACAAGAGAAAGAAAATCGAAAATCTCAATATCGAGATACGGAACTGCAGAAGGTGTAGATTATCCCAGACCAGAACGAACGTTGTGCTGGGCGAGGGAGATATTAGTTCAAGAATCATGATTGTTGCCCAAGCACCTGGAGAGAGTGAAGATAAGGAGGGCAGGATGTTCATAGGTCCTTCGGGCAAAGTTCTGGATGAACTCTTTGAGCATGCGGGAATTGGAAGAGAGGATATCTACATGACCAATCTGATAAAATGTAAATTGCCAAAGTACAGAAAACCAAAAAGGGATGAGATAGAATCGTGCAGTCCATATCTGGATAGGGAGATCGATATAATCCAGCCAGATATCATCGTCACTCTCGGATACTTTGCAACATCCTACATATTGGGCAAGCACCTTATAGATATACCTCGGGATTTCAAACAGGTGTATGGCAGAACATTTTTTACCGAATCGGGAAGGATTATACTTCCCCTGCGCCATCCCGCGGCTTTGCTGTATAATCCCGAATTGAAAGAGAGCATGATGGAGGATTATAGAAAAGTTGGTATTGTGATGGAGGGATTAAGATGAAAATCGTTATAGTATATGATAATGTAGCTAATGAGCCCTTTAAAAGTGGATGGGGATTTTCGTGCTACATAAAGGAGAAACAAATCCTGTTTGATACTGGAGACAATGGGAGAGCGCTTCTTCATAATATGGAACTCCTTGGTATAGATCCCATGGAGATAGAGAAAATCGTTCTATCTCATGACCATTTTGACCACAGCGGGGGTTTGAAATCTCTACTGGAAATAAACCGAGATATAGAGGTTTTTGTTCCGGAAGGTTTTTCGAAATTCAAATTGAGGAAAATCAAAAATTACAGGGTTGTTGCCGAACCACTCGAAATATCTGAAGGATGCATCGTAAGTGGAGGTATTGATAAACATAAATTTGAGCAGTTTCTGATGCTCAGGACGGCAAAGGGAATTGCGATAATAACTGGCTGTGCTCATCCCGGTCTCGATAATATACTGAGTTTCGCTGAAAGATTCGGGAAGGTGTATGCCGTTATTGGAGGATTTCACGGTTTCAGAGACATCCATCTACTTGAAGGCATAGACCTCGTTGTTCCGTGTCACTGCACAAAATACAAGAAAGAAATTATGGAGATGGATAACTCCGAAAGCTGTCAGGTTGGTAAGGAGATAGTTCTGGAATGAGTTATGTAGATTTTTATTTCACAGAGATGGGCAGAAAAATCCTGGAGATCGAAGCGGGATACATAGCTGAGAAAGTTGTTGGAAACATGATCCTGAGCGTGGGATGTGGACCCGGGATAATGGAAGAAAGGGTGAAGCATCTCACTGGTGCAGAGGTTGTATGTGCTGACCATGATATTGAGATGCTCTCCCAATACAGAGGAGCTGTTGAAAAGATCCTGTGTAAAGCAGAAAAGTTACCTTTCAGGAACGAAAGTTTTGATGATGTGGTTTTTGTTACATCCTTAGAATTCATGGATTGCTATAAAGATGCGCTGGCGGAGGCGCACAGGGTTCTGAAAAGAGACGGAAAATTGTTAGCCCTCATGCTGAATCGGGAGTCGGAGTATTTCAGAGAAAAGATGAAAAAGAAAGATTCCTACATAGTCAGAAACATCAAGCACCCCGATACCAGTGCAATAGAGAGGGAGATAGAGAGATTGTATCAGCTTTTGAGCAGGGAATTTATAGTTGCTGTAAGAGGTGAAAGGGTTCTGCAGAGAGGAAGCAGAGATGATGCAGCCATAATATCAATAGAGGGTGTGAAAAGATGAATGATATTGCTTTCGGTCCGGTACCATCGCGAAGATTGAGGAGAAGTCTGGGAGTGAACAACATACCTCCGAAGACCTGCAGTTACTCCTGTGTTTACTGCCAGCTTGGAAAAACAACGAATCTCAGCATCGAGAGAAAGAGATTCTATGACCCCGCTTCCATAGTAAAGGAAGTGAAAAGCAGAGTGGATATCATCAGAAAAAGGGATGAGAAGATAGACTACATAACCTTTGTTCCGGACGGAGAGCCGACCCTTGATATAAATTTGCGGGAAGAGGTGAAAGAGTTAAAAGGGATGGGAATAAAACTCGCCATCCTGACAAACTCCTCCCTGATATGGAAAGAGGATGTGAGAGAAGATTTGAAGATGTTCGATCTGGTCTCCCTGAAGATTGATGCCGTGGATTTTGATGCGTGGAAAAGAACAAACAGACCGCATCCAGAGCTGAAACTGAGCGAGATAATGGAAGGCATTATGGATTTCTCAGACGAGTACAGAGGGAAACTCTTAACTGAAACCATGCTGATAGCGGGATACAACGATCAGAAGGAGCACATCGAAAAACTCGCAGATTTTATTGGAAGACTCCATCCATCTAAATCCTACATATCCATACCAACGCGCCCGCCGGCGGAAAAGGGAATCGAAGGAGCGACCGAAGAGATTCTGAATCTCGCCTATCAGATGTTTTCAGAGAAGGGTATAGATGTCGAGCTTTTGACCGGATTTGAAGGAGAAGATTTTTCGGTGCTTGGAGATCTGGAAAAGGAGATTCTCAGCACAGCCTCGGTTCATCCGCTCAGGGAGGATATCCTCGAAGAGATATTGGGCAAAAACGATAAGACTTGGGATATTATTGAGAAGCTCATCGCAGATGGAAAACTAAAAGTTGTGAGATATCGCGGTAAAAATTTTTACATGAGGAAATTCGTGAGGTGAAGGAGCGGAGTTTCTTCGGTGGTTTATTACCTCGTGATATGTACAACACTTTACCATCATATTTAAAAAATGTAATCCATTCACATCTGGAGAAGTAACTCATGAAAGGCAAGGCATCTGATATCGCGGACAAAATAGTAGCATTCTTCGAAAAAGAGCGTTTTAATCTTCTCACTCTATTCGTATGGATCTTTGCGCTATCCGCCATCAGACTCTGGACCGAAGCTCAGCTTTTCAACTACCCTTACAAGAACTTCAGTTACGATTACATATTTACCTACACGCACCTCATAATATTCGGTTACGCGGTAGGGATTGGAGCAGTACTTATCATGAAAATACTGACAAGAGAAAGGGTTGTGAAAATCGTCAACTTAAGTGCTCTCGGCGGAGCCATCGCAGTGATACCTCCCCTCGTGGACTATTTCATCTTCAGGAGAACTGAGCCATACAGATACATCTCTTTAGATCGCATGATGGAGATGATCGCAAGGGGCCAGTTCGATCTCTTTGAATTTGGAGGGTTTGGTCTTCTCATGGAGATTTCTCTTATTCTCGTTCTCTCGAGCCTTTACGTATACATAAAGACCAGGTCTCCGATGAAAGGTATAGCGAATTTCTTTCTTTTTTTTGGTTTCATAAGTTTCATGGTAATACCAACTCTCAATCCCGTCATAAGAATATGGTCGAGGGGAAAGTATGGGAATCTCACCCAGCCGGTTCTCGTCGTCTATTTCCTGCTGATTGCTCTGATTCTCTTGATCGTTCTGCTGAGGGTCTGCAAAAAGGATTTCGTCTCTTCCATCATCAAAACATTTCAGCCATTGAGCTTGATTCCATTCGTTATCGTAGCTCTTGCTGGTTTTTTTCTGGCGGGACACGTATCTCTTGGAATTTCCCCAGCATGCGCGGGAAATGTGGGTACATTTGGCATCGGTCTTTTTGCCGTGTTTTTCGTATGGTCCTGTAACAGAATGGTATTGCACATGCGGGATGCGAGGTATGGACTCAGTGATAAGGACAAACTCATATCCGGTGGGATGTTAACGGTGAAGCAATCTGCAAGGATAGCTGTAATTCTCGGTATTATAGCTCTTGCTCTTGCATTCAATCTCAGCGTGACAGAATCTCTGCTGGTCCTGCTGGCAATAGTGCTGGGAGTAGCATACTCCACCAAAGTGGTCAGAACGAAGAAGCTTCTCTCATCAACGATCATGGGACTTGAAGGGCTGGTTGTGTTTTTCATGGGATGGTTTATTCCATCCTACACCGTCGAGGGCGATTATCCTCCTCACCTGAAATTCATAAAATCATCACCCGCTTTATCAAACACGGCGCTTATTGCTGGTCTGATTATTTTCTGTATCTTCTTTATCATCGGTTTTGTTCTCTCAACAAAGGGACACGTGTCCAGACCAAAAACAAAATTAAGCCTTTTTGATTTCAAAGAACGTGCAAAGAAAAGGTGACGGAATAAAAACCCTGATATTCTTTCTCGCTCCCACCCTGATGGTGATTTCCGGATTGGTATTTTTCCCATTTCCCCTCGATTCGGGAATAAAAAATCTCCTTTACATACCCCTGTTTTTGAGTTTGTTTATGCTCCTTTCCGGATATTTTGGAAGAAGAAGGTTTTTGCCCGTTCTCAGAGTGGTTGGCTGGTCGCTGTTCGCTTTTTACTGGTCAACCCAGATAAACACCCTTTTCTATTATGAAGGGGGAGACGTGGTGAATGCGGTAATATGCGCTGTCGGAATTTATGTGCTGACATATTTTGCATACAAGGAACTTACCACGGATAAGGAATGCGTACCGTGGCTCGCCGCCGTCGCCGGCACCGCGGGCTTGATTTATTTTACCTTGGATGGCATACCGATTTTGAGAGAATCGCTGATAGAGATCGTGACACGGCACTCCACTCTGCTGTATTCCATATTTGATGGCAACATCAAGTTTGAAGACAACCTGATATGGGCTGGTTATGATTACATAAATGGCTCTTCTCCGACGGCGGAGATAATCTTCGCCTGCACCGCCATACAGTCCATGCTTCTGTTTGTTGGCTTGATCCTGCCTCTCAGAGAGGTCTGTATAAGGAGGAGGTTGCTGATGCTATCGTTCCTCATCCCAGTTATATACTTTCTTAATCTGATCAGAAATGCCTCGGTTGTTTACTTGGTTGGATACAGGATAACGGATATGAACGTGGCTCATAACTATATCGGGAAGATGGGTAGTTTGATCGCTCTCCTGTTTCTTGTGATGGTAGTTTTCAAATATGTGCCCGAGCTTTACGATAAGATAATATGTACCCTGAATCTGTATAAAGAGGAGGATTTCGTGGAGAGATGTTTGAAGAGGATATTCAGAAGATGAGAAAACCGCGAATTGCAAAGGGAGGAGTGCCCATAATTGTATCGTCATTCGCGATAGGTGTCTCTATATTGCTGTTTTATTTTATACTGAAATTGTCCATTCTCCTTATTCTATCCGCATGTGCATTTGTTTTCACCGCATTCACCGCATTTTTTTTCAGGGACCCGGAGAGGGAAACGGGTGAGGATGTGGTTTCTCCCGCGGATGGAAGGGTGCTGAAAATATCCAAGGTCGAGGATAAGGATGTCGGAAGATGTGTAAGGATATCCATATTTATGAGTTTGCTCGATGTTCACGTTAATCGCATGCCCGTCGACGGTAAAATCCTGAAAATAAGTAGAGAAAGGGGGTTTCATTATCCGGCATACACCGATAAATCGTATAGAAACGAGAAAAACACGCTGATCATCGATAGTGATATGGGAAAAGTCAAGGTGGTACAGATCGCCGGCATGATCGCGAGGCGTATAGTGTGCTACGTGAAGGAAGGGGACAATCTGAAAAAGGGTGAAAGAATAGGTATGATAAGATTTGGCTCGAGGGTCGATATTCTGCTACCGGAGGATAAGGTCAGCGTTGTGGTAAGAGAAGGAAAATCGGTAAAAGCGGGAGCTGATACGATTGCAAAAATCAATGCTTAAACTTCTGAAGCCGGGAGATACATTCTCCGTACTGAATCTTTTATTTGGGTTTATATCGATGCTTTTCGTACTGTACGGAGATTTCAGACTGGCCTCGATCTTTGTGCTTCTTTCCGCACTCAGCGATGGAGTTGATGGATTTGTAGCGAGAAAACTCGGAAACGGAAAACTTGGAGAAAATCTGGACTCGCTGGCCGATTTTTCTTCCTTCTCAATTTCGCCATCTCTTCTCGCCATGTCGGTTTACCAGAATATTATACTGATACCTCCTATTCTTCTTTACATATCCTGCTCCGCTTTGAGATTATCATCATTCTACATGTTCAAAAGAAAGAGGGTGTTCATCGGCATGCCCACGCCCGCCGCGGGGATTACCATAACCATTTCCGCGGTAACATTTCATCATCCCCATCTCGTTGTCTTTCTATTCCTCCTTCTCTCCGCTCTCATGGTGTCAAATATTCGCTATCCAAAACCGGATAGACTCATAAGCGTGTGTGCATCCCTGCTCATCCTGTTTTATATAGCTTGTCAACTTCTACCCTGTGGATTCTTAGATTCCATCTCCGCCTATATGCTCTTCACGGGATGTTTGATTTATCTGGCGTTTGGTACTCTCTACACAAAACACCTTAGAGCATGACTATCTCACTCTGTTTGCCACGTAATCGACGAGTTTTTCGAGATACCGCTTTCCCGGATTATCTTCCAGCATCTGTATCTTTGTCTTCACATTAACGAGATATTCCCTTGCCTTTCTTTTTGCAAAATCTATGGAACCCGTTTTTCTGAAAATGTCCATCAATTCCCCGAAGTTGACCATACCTCCCTTGAGGAATTTCTCGAGCCTCTTCCCATCGGTATCATTTAAGTTTTCCATCGCATGAATCACGATAATGGTTTTCTTTCTTCTCTGCAGATCCAGACCCACCGGTTTTCCGGTACGTATACCCTCAACATCGAGAACATCATCTTGAATCTGAAAAGCTTTTCCAAGTTCTCTACCCAGTTCCTCGAAAAGATGTACTTCTTGGTCGTCGGCGCCGCCGATTATTGCGCCCGCCATGAGGGAGAGTTCCATAAGTGGTGATGTTTTTAACTCAACCATTTTTATGTAATCATCTATCGTTACGTCCATCGTTTTTTCGGAAAGAATATCTATGGTCTGCCCCCTTGCCAGAGAAAAACACTTCCGTGTGGTCAAATCGAGGATTTTTTTAACCTGTTCCATAGTTACACCTTCAACGTCAAGATTTCTGAGGATGGATTTGATGGCCAGATTGTAAAGTGCATCTCCAGCGGCTATCGCAACGGATTCTCCCCATTCCGAGTAAACGGTTGGTCTGCCCCTTCGCAGAAGGGATCTATCCATCACATCATCATGTACTAAGGTGAAGGTATGAAGAAACTCGATTCCAGCGGATGAAGGGAGTGCTCTTTTCCAGTTCCCGCACGTGGCTTCACATGATAACAGACATAACAGGGGTCTCAGTCTCTTTCCACCAGGCCATATAGATTGAACTATGGGGTCATCCCTGTACCACTTTTCGGGAAGCAGAAAGGGATTTTCTTCCAGAAGGATTTTCTTCATCTGTGCGTCGATGGCGTCGATTCTTTCCTGTATAGCCCTTTTTGTATTATCATCCAGTTCGAGGAGACTCCACCACCTCATCTTGTTCCAAGGATATGCAGAGATCGTTATTTAATTTTGTCGAAAAAGTTGTTTTGAGATGCCACTATTTCTCTCTACAAAACCGTTATATAAAAATTTTCCATACCGATAGGTGATGAG
>CAYSPA010000030.1:0-11951 GCA_964432835.1 uncultured Thermoplasmatales archaeon
ACGCAAGCAATAAGCCTGCGGAAGATGAATTAACCCTTGAAGAGAGAAAAGAAGTAATTGATCAACTAGACGAGGCCGGGGTTGCTGCGATATCCTTCTCTGGAGGAGAGCCTTTGGTAAATAAGGATTTCTGGGAGATTGCTGAGTATGCTAAATCAAAGGGTTTCTATCTGGCAGTCGCAACGAATGGAACATTGATAACAGAGGAGGTTGCGGAAAGATTGAAAGAGGTTGGAATAAGGTATGTAGAAGTTAGCTTAGATGGACCGGATGCGAAAACCCATGATGAATTCAGAGGAGTTAAGGGAGCTTTTGAGAGGGCAGTAAGAGGGATAGAAAATGTAAGGGATGCTGGAATTTCAACAGGTATAGCAACCACAGTAACCCGCTATAATATGGACAAACTCCCAGAGATAATAGAACTTGCGAGGAAATTGAGGGTTGATAGATTTATTGTCTTCAATTTCATACCCACTGGAAGAGCCAAAGACATAATAGAGGAAGACCTAACTCCCGAAGAAAGAGAAAGGTTGATGAATTATCTGTATGATGAATGGCAGAAAGGAAAAATGCAGATATTTTCCACGTCTCCATCCTATGCCAGGGTATCGATAACCAGGAGGGGGGGGAAGGTATCACCGACCCACTGTGCAGAGCTGGAACTTCCTGAAGAATACGGGGGAGCGGCTAAGGCTTTATCGGAATTCATAGGAGGATGTGGAGCCGGAAGAATTTATTGTTCAATAGAGCATAACGGCGATATCCAGCCCTGCGTTTTCATGCCAATCAAGGTTGGAAACGTCTTAAAGGATGGTTTTGTCAACGTATGGAAAAACAGCGAAGTAATGAAGATGTTGAGAGATAGGGATGCCTCGGATTATGCATGTAATTCTTGCTCATTCAGATACGTCTGCGGAGGATGTAGAGCGAGAGCCTATGCGTACTTTGGAGACGTGAAGGCTCCAGATCCAGGTTGTATCCTGAAAAAGGAAGATTGGGAGAGGTTAAAACCCAAGGAGGTGGCAATAGAGAGGTGAATGTTCTATTAATCTCTCCTCCAACTACAAGTGCTGTAAAATCCGTGGTTGGAGTAACTGGTCCTCCGCTGGGCTTGGCTTATCTTGCCTCAATGATAAGAGAGGAGCATGATGTGAGAATAGTTGACTCCCTTGCTGAGAATTTTTCCCATGAGGATGTTGAAAAGGTAATAAAGAGATATGACCCTGATGTTATAGGTATCACATCAACAACTTCAATGATTCCAGATGCCTATGTAATCGCAGAAGTGGCAAAGAGATACAACGAGAATGTGAAAATAGTGATGGGAGGGCCCCATGTAACATTTTTGCCAGAGAGAACATTCAAAGAATGCCCTTACATAGATTTCATAGTGAGAGGAGAGGGAGAGATAACATTCAAAGAACTCATCGATGCCTTGGAGAAAAACAGGGATCCTTCAAATATTTTGGGGCTAAGCATAAACATGGGAAATAAAGTGAAGAACAATCCTCCCCGCCCCCTCATAAAAGACGTTGATACGATTCCAACGCCTTCTTATGACTTGCTTCCCATGGAAAAGTATCAGGCGGATGGTGTTAGGTTTGGAACCGTAATAACGAGTAGAGGGTGCCCATTCAACTGTGCATTTTGCTCTTCCTCTCTCCAATTTGGCAAGAGATGGCGTGGTCACAGCGATTCCAGGGTGATTGAAGAATTGAGATATCTTTACGAAAAATACGGGATTAGAGAAATAGAGTTTCTGGATGATACCTTTACGTTGAACAGAAAAAGGGCTGTGAGAATTGCAAAGCGAATAAGAGAAGAAGGTCTCGACATCTCTTGGTCTAGCTCTTCGAGAGTTGATACGTTCACAGATGAACTCGCGCATGCAATGAAGAAAGGAGGATGTCATACGATTTTTTTTGGGATAGAATCCGGCTCTCAAAAAACCCTGGATTTCATAGGCAAAGGAATAACTCCAGAGCAATCGATTTCTGCAGTTAAGAAAGCGAAAAAACATGAGATTCGCGCTCTCGGAGCATTTGTTATCGGATTCCCAGAGGAAACAAAGGAGGATATAGAAAAAACGATAAAATTTTCAAAAAAGGTGGGAGTTGATTTTGCTCAATTTACAATAGCCACTCCATATCCTGGAACGAGATTATGGAAGTATGCGTTGGCGAGAAAGCTCATTTTGACATTCAACTGGAGAAAGTATACAACCTTAGATCCAGTGATGAAACTCAAAAACTTTACAGCTCAGCAGATAACGAAGCTGTTTCATAAGGCGTACATATCTTTCTACCTTCGCCCACTGTATCTGATCAAGGATTTGATCTCAAGGAAAGGTTTCATTTTCATGAGAGCAGTTCCAAGGGTCATGAAGATGGTAAGATCTGTGATTGGGGGTGATCAGTATGGCAAGAATAGTTTTAACCGCGGATAGGGCTCTATTTACAGATTATCATGGCAACGATTTCTTCGGATTTGGACTGTGCATGCCATACAGGCTCATACCCAAGATTTTAGAATATCGTCTGCTTGCGCCAAAGACACCAACTAATGGTTTAAGGGCAAAGTATGCTCCATATGCTTTGGGTAGAGTAGAAGCTTCTTTGCTCGCCTCTGGCTTCAGCAGAGAAGATGTAATAACCACTCCACCTCATATGATAGGAAAGGCCATTGATGAAGATACCGAAATAGTTGGGGTGCATGTGCTCGATCCAAAGGGTTTGGCACCTGTTCCATGGACTTTAAAAGCATTGAGTGGTGGAGGAAAGACATGCACGGAGCTTGAGTTTGAGAAGTTAATACATGAAATAAAGGATTTGAAGGAGAAATACAAGTTCAAGGTGATTGCAGGCGGTCCTGGTAACTGGCAGTTGAGAGGCTACGAAGATAAATATGGGATAGATGTTCTGTATGATGGTGAATGCGAGATAACATTTCCTTTGATAGTTAAGAAGATACTTGATGGCGAAGAAGTGCCAAGATATGTGCATGGAGAGTTTGCACCAGTGGATAAGATTCCATTAATAACAACACCGAGCAGAAACGGATTGGTTCAAATCACAATAGGATGCCCAAGAAGATGTCGCTTCTGCAATCCAACGATGTGGAAATTCAGGTCTATGCCACTCGACAATATTCTGAAGGAGATCGAATTCAATTTAAAGAATGGCATAAAGAACATAAGTTTTGTTACCGAAGATGTGCTGTTGTATGGAGCAAACGGTTTGCAGTTGAAATCTGATGCAGTTAAAAAATTGTTCGAGTCCACGGCATCTCTCACAGAGAAATACGGGGCATCAAAAAATGTTGGATTTTCTCATGTGTCGTGTGCCTCTGCATTAGTAGAAAAGGATGTTGTAAGGTATATTTCTGAAATTGAAGGATTGAGCGAAAATAACCCCGCATTTCCTCAGATAGGTTTGGAATCTGCAAGTGCAAAAATTGTAAGTAAATATTTCAGGGGAAAAGTTTATCCATGGAAGCCTGAGGAGTGGGCAGATGTTTTGATTGAAGCTTCAAAGCTATTCAACGATTCATACTGGTATCCATGCTATACCTACATCATAGGATTTCCAGATGCGAACGCAGATGATTACATAGCGACCACAGAGCTAATAGATAATTTGAAGAGCGAGGGCTTCATAGGCTGGACATTTCCTTTACTTCTCATACCAATGGGAGGTTCACTGATAGAGAAAAAGAAGGAAGCGGGATTTGCATACCTCTCAAATTTACCTGAAGAGGCAATCGATTGCATGGTAGCTGGCTGGAAATTGAGCGTTTACAATTCCAGAAGGTTGGTAAGTAAATTGATGAAAGGTGGCAATCCGTTGATCTCAAAGATAATGCTTCACTTGGCATTTAAGGCTATAGATGCTATGGAGGGGTGGATAGATGGTATAAGCAATGGCATCGAAATCATAAATGATGTATACAGCAAGGTTGATATCAGGAGCAATTCAGGGCTTCTCAGGACCATGCTGTGGCACAGATGATTATCGATCTATCCCTTTATAGACATCTACCACCTTTCTCGCCACCACCCTCCAGTCGTATTTTTCTTTCACTTTTTGCAGGGCCCTTTTTACGATCTTTTCTTGTAGATCCGCATCATTCATAAGAGAAATCATTGCATCTGCCAGTGCAGATGAATCAGATGGTGGTACTAAAATTCCATAACCCTCGCCAAGAATCTCCTCTATACCACCCACCCTCGTTCCTATCACGGCTGTACCTGATGCCATCGCTTCAAGTATAACGATCCCAAAAGACTCACCAAACGAAGAAGGTAAAACAAAGATATCTGCAGAGGAGAAAAGAGGATTGAGACGTTCATCTGGAACGAAGCCCAAAAATTCTATGTTTTCGTTGATTCCCAAAACATTTGCAAAAGAGTTCAGTATCGGTTTCAGTTTCCCTTTTCCCGCGATTCTTAACTTTGCTTCCGGAATTTCTTTAAGGACATCTCTAAACGCCAAAAGGAGAGTGAAGAGACCTTTCTTGCTTACCAGTCTGCCGACGTACAGGAAAAACGGCTCGTCACCAAAACCCATTATCTTTCTCGCTTCCCGCTTATCCATGTTTCTGAATTTGTGCGTATCCACACCGTTGGGTATGACCCTAACAGGCACATCCGTGAAATGGGAAATGAATCTTTTCGCCGCTTCGCTCACCGCTATTATCTCATCCGCCTTTGAGAGCATCAGGCGATATACAGGGTAACCGTAGCTAATGGTCTTCCACAGATATTCATAATCTGGCATGAATGATACCGTATGGGTTGTGAGAATGGATCTTATACCCAAATCTCTCGCTATGGCAAGGGCGCTGAGGGGCATTCTTGCAAATGCATGATGTGCGTGAACAACGTCAAAATCTCCCTTTTTTATAATTTCTCTCATCTCCTTAGATGTCCATGGAGATATATTGAGCCTGAAAAAGGGGTCTCTGGGTCCTTTAATCGTGTGTACCGGAGCATTTACGGGAATCTCTTCGGGATTCCAGCAACCTGTTATTATCTCTACCTCAATATTACATCTCATCAGGAATTCGGTAAGATATTTTACATGAACTGCCACCCCGCCGCCTCTGGCATCAAACCATTCAGTGACCATAGCTACTCTCATGTTGATCCCTTTATGTATCGCATGCCAAATCGACCGGTTTTGAAATTGTTTTTCATGCGAATAACGCCTTTAGTTTAAAGTTGTTGAGATATTGTGAACTTAATCGTGAGGGGGTTTAAAACCATTGGGCATCATCACAGAGGAGTTGAAAGTCGTACCCATCTTACAAACGATCTCGATATATACGAGTTTATAAAACCTCTTAAGCCCATATCCCCTTTTTCTTAAATCAATTCTCGATCGGTGAAGTCTCTCGCTCCCTCTGCAAAAAATTGAAAAAGTCCACGGGCATTGAAGCAAGAACATGAGAAGGGAGTTAAGAGCGATAAAGTGGCTTCTGAAGAGTTATCTTGACTATGATAGACCCGTTTATGGCTCCTTTAAGGTAACACATCGATGCAATATGCGATGCCCGTTCTGTAACGTATGGAGACAGAAGACCAGAGATCTATCAACAAAGGAAGTATTCAGAGTAATAGATAAACTTGCGGAATCGACCGTAACCGTCTTGAGTTTGGAAGGTGGAGAGCCAACTCTGAGAAAGGATATTCTGGACATAGTAAAATATGCTCATGATAGATCATTCTATCTTTTTATGACAACAAATGGGACCCTCCTTCATAAACTGCCTTTAAATAAATTTTCAAAATATCTGGATTTTCTCCATGTTTCTATAGACGAAGGACACAACAATCTCTATCTCTTTGATGAATTGAAAAAATATACTCCAGAAATAAAGATAACTGTGCAGACTGTTGTCACGAAAAATGATATAAAGGAGATGAGATGGAAGGTTGAAAAAGCGTATGATGCTGGGGCAAGGATACTACTCATGCCAGCAGTTAATTTGCCCGGCGCAGAAAGCATGGCGCCCGATAAAAGAGAAATGTATCGGGAGCTGATAAAATTAAAAAAGGAATTTGGAAGCACTATAGTGACCAGCGATGCGTTCATAGAGAGCTTGGTAAATCATTACAAGTGTAAATCCTTCTCTGTGATGATTGAGTCAAATGGAGACATCATATATCCGTGCAGCGTGATCGGCTGGAAAATCGGGAATCTGTTGGAGAAAGATCTGGAAGACATACTGCTTTCTCCAGAGGCAAAAAAGGCTAGGGAGGTTATGCATGAATGTAAAAAGGAATGTATGCTGTATCTGCATGCGGAGACATCACAGTTTAACAAACTTGTCAATCTTGGAAAATATGCCGTCAGCACAATTATTGGCTATATGAAACGTTGAGAACTTATTTGAGAACTTATTTATCAAAAGAGCCGAATATCTTGTGTTGATACACACCACCAACAACTATATTCAAATAATATGTCACCAGCCTCCATCCAAGTATAAAAATGCCCAAGATGGACTTATCTGGAACGAAGAAGGAGTAGAGCACCGCCGCCCCCCCTTCTGCGATTCCACTTCCTCCAGGAGTTATCGGAATAATCGACATTATCACGAGCAAGATCTGAGCAGATACAGATTGAATAATAACAGGATCTTGACCCAGACCTTTTAATATGCATGATGGGACGAGAAATTCCAGCAACCAGTATATCGACGTGATGGCAAGAATTACACCTATAGCTGATATGTTTTTCCATGAAAATATCTCCTTAGCTCCTTTGTGGAAACTTTCAACGAAGTCGTCGATTTTGTCGATTATTTCCTCTATCTTCTTTTCAATTTTTTTTATTTTAATCTTCCTCATCAAAGATTTTGCTAATTTCTTTATGATTTCGGGTTTTTCCAGCAAGTATGCAAAAAGGATTAAACCTCCCATAAATAGAACTGTGCCGGCGAGCAGGATCAATTTCATAACTTCATTTTTAATATAAGTATTCAATATAAATACAGCGACTGGTAGAGACAGCGTGAAAAAGATTGCGTCGAATATCCTCTCTCCCACAACCAGTGCGGTACTTTTTCCAACACCAAACCCCTTTTTTGATAGAAGATGAATCCTCACAGGCTCTCCTCCTATGCTTGACGGTGTTACCGCGGATAGGAAGAGGTTTGATATAGCTATACCTATACCTTCTTTCAAACTCACTCCCTTGTCTTTATCAATATATCTGCACATCACGGTTATCCGGAGGCCCCATACAACCCATGATAAGATGTGGAGAAAAGCCCCAAATATCAACCATACAACCTTTATTTCCCCGATCTTTTTGATGGATGAGGGATCGAAGGTGAGGGCAAAGACCACGGCTATTGCTGCAAAACTTATGATGAGTCCCGCGATCAATCGCTTGTTACGCATCAATTAGCAATCAAAAAATGATATAATTGATTTTTCATGATAACGAGGAGGAGAACAAATCTAGCCCGCAAGAAACTATTAGGATGTATGGATGTCTACCATCCGTTGCCATAACGGATGGTGGTTCGTGGTACCTCGTGCTGAGAAGGTATGGTACAGGGTGGTATCTGGTGGAGTAAGGAATTACATTGGAAGATCGATAGAAACGGTCAAGGAACAAGACAAGGGTATTCGACGATCACTTCCCAAGTGAGAAGTGAAAGGTAGAACATGTTTATAGATGGTTGAACCTGTACGTATTCTATTATGATTGGATCTGTAGTATTTTGCCCTGCACAGACTCTCACCGGTCTTCCATGAGAAGGGGATAGAGGTCAAGGGCGAATTTGAGAGAGGTTACTATAGCATTTTGTAGATACTCCGCAATGCTTAAGTTGACGGTACCAGACTCGGTTTCGTTAAGTTTATACATGATATACCCGATCTCCCACAGAGTTTGTTGAAAAGAAAAGAGGGGATAAGATAATGGAAGATGTGATTGATTTGGATACCGGCGAATTAAACCAGAGGGAAATCAAGGCAATAATGAATACTCTCCCGATAGATGTAACCTTTGTAGACAAAGATGATACAGTCAGATACTTCAACAGACCCGAGGAGAGAATATTTCCCAGAACAAAATCCGTTATAGGGAGAAGGGTTCAGATGTGCCATCCACAAAAGAGTCTGCATGTTGTAAATAGAATTTTGCAAGATTTCAGGGAAGGTAAAAGAGATGTTGCCGAATTCTGGATAAACGTGAAAGGGAGACTTATTTATATAAGATACTTTGCCGTCAGGGACAGAAATGGAGAATACCTTGGAACGCTCGAGGTTACGCAGGACATAACGGAGATAAAGAAAATTGAGGGAGAAAAAAGGTTGCTGGATGATTAGGCGGAAATTTTTATTAAACCTTCTAACCGATTTTTTTCCGAGTTCAAGGGCTATGGAAGCTGGTATAGCTCTTTGTCTCATCTCCCCTATAAAGTTATAGATTGTTCTCCTCAAATCGAGAAAAGCGTTTGCAGATTCAAATGACTTGAAACAACGCATCACTTTGAATCTCAATCCATATCCTTTGCATACCATAAGAATGCAATGGATTTTCATGCTATAAATTAACTCTAAGGTTTAAAGAGGGTGAAAATTATCCACAGGATTCTGGTTTGTGGTCATTTGTATCAGCGAGTGGTTTCGTTTATATAGAATATCTCGCCATCGTGAAAAACTTCTTTCAGTTCTCCTTTCTGCACCATATCGTCTATATCATCCCAAGTCAGATTGTAACTTTCAAGGATATCTTTCATGAGAGACCTCCTTATCGGATGTATCGATGCGAGGTCCAGTATCTTTCCCTTGATTATTTCCTTATCCATATCCATACTTTTTATCCCCTCGTCAGAGGTTAATCTTTCTTTGCTCCTTTGACGTATGCACGCAGTATTAAAAAATCATTGGTGAGAACTTGTTTCATTTTTGGGTTGTACACAGCAGTAGCTGGATGGTACATGGTGACGATTGTTTTCTCGGATTTAAACACCTTTCCATGTATTCTGCTTATCGGCTCACTCTTTAAGCCATATCTATTCAGCACATAACGAGTGGCGAAATTGCCCAGTGTTACGATTATATCAGGGTTAATGATTTCTATCTGTTTATCGAGGTACGGTGAACATGCCCTTATTTCTTCATCCAAGGGATCTCTGTTGTTCGGTGGTCTGCATTTCAGAACGTTTGTGATGTAAATATCCTCTCTTTTCAATCCCGCTATCTCCAGCAATTCATCAAGAAACTTTCCCGCTCTGCCAACGAATGGTCTTCCATTAACATCTTCCCAGTAACCTGGAGCCTCACCCACGAAGAGAATTTTTGACTCAATGGAACCCTCTCCAACGACCGGATTTTTTCTGCTCTTCCACAGGTTGCACTTCTTACACCTCTTTATGTCTTCTTCGATCTTTTTCCACCGTGAATACCTGTCTCCATTTTTCCCTTCCATCATGAGATGTCACCCGGTACCTGATAATTTGAAATGAGGATCGAAAATTATCATCGCTCAACGCTTTTGAGGAGTTCGTCTATTATTTTCTTCATATCCCCAACCGATCTCAAGCCCGTTACAGTTTTCAATCTTTTACCATAACTGAAGAAGATAACAGATGGCACACTTGTTATCTTGTGCTCACTCGCTATTTTTTCATTCTCCTCAACATTGATTCTGCCAAAAGCAACCTTGCCCTTGTAAAGTTTTGATAATCTCCTGAATCTTGGAATCATATCCCTGCATGGCTTGCACCAGTTAGCATAGAAATCTACGGCGGATAAAGAATATCTGCACACGAAATCTTCAAATGAGTTGGAATCGAGTGACACCACATGATCGGGAAAAGTTCGCTCATCACCTTTAGGGCATTTCTTTCTCCCGAACATGTATGATGAGCGTATGCTCAATCTGCTTAATTAATTGTTGGATGGAGTGGTTTCGGTCTTTTTATCCTGCACATCCCGCACATCGTGAGATGACGGCGCCGTGCACACAGTATTAATATCGCGTGTTGTTTTTACCGTGCTACAATTATGAGAGTGGAGGAGCTAAAAGAGAGATATCGCGAGATGAAAGATGTTATAGAGAAGAGACTGGAAGAATTTGACAGATTGTGGAAGGAGGGGAGTGAAGAAGAAATATTTGCGGATTTTCTGTTTTGCTTACTTACTCCCCAGTCGAGAGCTAAATCATGCTGGAGAGCGGTTGAACGGCTGGTTGAAAAGGGTCTTCTTTTGAATGGTGGCGAAAGAGATATTGAAGATGTTCTGAAGGGAGTGAGGTTCAGGAAAAACAAGGCAAGATATATCGTGGAGGCAAGAAAGCTCTTTACCAGAGAAGGGCGGTTAGAGATTAAGAAGTTCATAAGCTCGTTTGAAGATGTAAAGGCATTGAGAGAGTGGCTTGTCAGAAACGTTAAAGGAATGGGTTACAAAGAAGCCAGTCATTTTCTCAGAAATATAGGTTTAGGTAAGGATATGGCCATACTCGACAGGCATATTCTGAAAAATCTAAAGACGTTTGGAGTGATAAATGATATACCAAGATCTCTCGGTGGAAAAAAATACTTGGAGATAGAAGAGAAGATGAGGGAGTTTTCATATGAGATAGGGATACCAATCTCTCATCTAGATCTTCTTTTCTGGAGTAGACAAACCGGAGAGATTTTCAAATAGTTTCGTTTCTGATGTTTTTAATCTCTTCCAGAAGAATTGCGGGACACAAGCGCTTTACTCCATCTATTTTACCAATCTGCTCTGTCAGTATCTTTGAGAGGTGCTCTCCATCTCTGGCCCACACTTCAGCCATTATCATGTGGTCACCTGCAGAAAGATAAACTGCCTTTACCTCCTTTACTTCAGATAACTTCTTGGCCACATCAAGTAACCTGGTGGGCTCCACATCCAGACCCAAGAACGTGATGCTGTTGTATCCCAGCTTTTTGGGTTCCACATCTATCGTGTATCTTTTTATTATACCCTCTTTCTCCATGGCCTCTATTCTTTTTCTGACTGCTCCTTCGCTCAATCCAACCTTTTCGGCGATCTTGGTGAAAGGGGTTCTCGCGTTTTGCAGAAGTATATACAATATCTCTCTATCGATTTCATCCACCATGAACTACGAACCTCGTATAAAATTGATATCTACTTCGTATTATTTATATCTTTAGATTGTCTCATAAACCGTTATGCATAGAAAATCGTAAAATATTTTTCGAAATTCGTGACAAAAATTATATATATTCGGAATGTATATGGATATCCCGGTGATAAAATGGAAGAATATGGAATACCCCTTCTGGGGGAGAAGTTTCCCGAGATGGAAGTGCAGACAACACATGGAAAGATAAAACTACCAGACAGGTACAAAGGTAAGTGGTTTGTCCTTTTCAGCCATCCCGCCGATTTCACGCCGGTATGCACAACAGAATTTGTGGCTTTTCAAGTGAGATACGAAGAGTTTCAAAAACTCAACACAGAGCTAATAGGTCTCAGCATAGACCAGGTGTTCAGCCATATCAAGTGGGTGGAATGGATAAAGAAGAACGTAAAGGTGAAGAGGAAACCTGTGGAGATCAAATTCCCTATAATTGCGGATGATACTGGAAGAGTAGCGAAGAGACTGGGATTGATTCACCCGAACAAAGGAACGAACACTGTAAGAGCTGTGTTTATAGTAGATCCAAAAGGAATAATCAGAGCAATACTCTACTACCCTCAAGAACTCGGAAGAAACATGGACGAAATTTTACGGATGGTGAAAGGTTTGCAGATATCCGATAAACATGGTGTAGCCATACCCGCAAACTGGCCAAAGAACGAGATAGTGAAGAGCGATGTTATCATACCACCAGCAAGTAGCGAGAAAGAGGTTGCTAAAAGATGGGAATCTCATCGAAGAGGAGAGATAAAGTGCCTTGATTGGTGGCTGTGCCATAAAGAGATAGAGGAGGATTAAAAA
>CAYSPA010000030.1:12051-13207 GCA_964432835.1 uncultured Thermoplasmatales archaeon
TGCTGCATGCTGGGATAGGAGAACTCGTTTGCTGCGGGCAACCAATGAAATTGCTCGAGGTGAAAAAGGAGGAACAGGGATATGAAAAGCATTTACCGGTTGTTGAAAGCAGAGATGAGAAAGCGATTGTTAAGGTTGGCAGCGTTCCTCATCCCATGGAGAGCGAGCACTACATAGAGATGATAGAAGTTATCACAAGAGATGGAAAAGTATTGAGAAAGTATCTCAATCCGGGAGAAAAACCCGAAGCAGAGTTTGATGTTGATGTTACCGATGTAAAGGAAGCGAGAGAATACTGCACGATTCATGGTCTGTGGGTAAAAGAAATTTAGGGAGGTGAAAACAAAATGAGAAAGATGACTGAAAAATCTTTAAATGAAGCTTTTGCAGGCGAAAGCATGGCACACATGAAGTATTTGATATTCAGTGAGGTCGCAGAAAGAGAAGGTTACTCAAATGTTGCCAGATTGTTCAAGGCTATAGCGTACGCTGAATTCGTGCACGCAAAGAATCATGCAAAGAATCTGACCATGATAAAAGAGACCGCAGATAATCTGCAGTCAGCCATAGACGGAGAAACTTTTGAGGTTGAAGAGATGTATCCTGCCTATGATGCCATAGCAAAGCTTCAGGATGAGAAGAATGCACAAACTGGGATAAAATATGCCCTTGAAGCTGAGAAAATCCATGCAGAGCTGTATCAAAAGGCGAAACAGACTGTACAGACAGGGAAGGATGTGGATATTGGAGATATATACATATGTCCAATCTGCGGGTACACGCATGTGGGAGGTGAACCTGATAAATGTCCCATCTGTGGTGCACCTGGTAAAGAATTTAAAAAGTTCTGAGGTGGTTTGATGGATAAGGAAGAAATGGTTCTGGATGCCTTTAAGAAGGCTGGTAAACCCTTGAGACCGGGAGATGTAGCAAAGATCACTGGATTGGACAGCAAAGAGGTTTCCAAGATAATAAAGAAGCTGAAGGAGGAAGGAAAACTCATTGTCCCAAAGAGATGCTACTACTCTTTACCTTAGATACTCATAATATTCTCAGAAGAGATCGTATTAAAAAGTTGATGCTCCGCGCCCGACGATAACCGTTATAAATTTCTTTATGTTATGAGGGGAGCATGAAATTCATCAGGGATTACAGA
>CAYSPA010000031.1:0-13195 GCA_964432835.1 uncultured Thermoplasmatales archaeon
AGATAAACGATATTGTAATCGGATCATGTCCAGCAATTGGAGAGGATGGAACTATCTATATAGCAGCATGGGATGGTTATCTATATGCAATCGAGCCAAGAGATGCTGCGGATTTGAGGGTGAGCGCGATATATTTTGGACCGACGTTTGAATGTATAAAGATAAGGGTGAAGAACGTTGGATGCGAGCCAGCTTATAATGTTACGTGTAGTGCAACAATATACACTCCCGCGAGGAAAGAGAATGTCAAGGAGTGGAAAACCTACACAGCAGAAGTTCCCGTTATAGATGTTGGTCAGGAAGTTGAGGTGAAGATAGATGGAATATTTCTGTCTCCCATCGTTTATCTACCATTCCACATAATTCGTGGTCCGGAGATACATCTGCTGAAAGTAGAAGCTGAAAACTCAAATCACGATCTGTTATGGGAGGGTGGAGGTTTCATGCAGATGACCATAATAGGTCCGCTGGTCTGTCTGGGTGGACTGTTAAAATGGTTCCTCGAGGTGATGGGAGATCCTCATATCCATGGTTACGTTGGTTGGCAGGAGATACATTCATAAAACGCTTTTCAATATGCCTTTACGCTATGCTGTAAAGTGATATTTTATTTTCCTCAACCTATCGAAGTTACGGCACCACTTTCGAGCGATAGATTAAAAAGTTTTTTTCTCTTCTCGGAAAAGGGATAGTATGGATTTTAGGCAGGAATATGTCACGACTCTTCAGGATTTACAGGTCGATAAGAAGAAACTCATCAGAAAAATGGAGGAATTTTCATCCGTTTATCCTGTATCTGTAGTTGTCCCTATTCTGTACTCCGATCTCAAAAGAAAAACCATCAAGAAAATTATAGACAAGCTCAACGAGTGTGGATATGTCACAGATATTATCATCGCGCTCGCGGCCGACAACGAGGATGAGTACAGGGAATCACTCAGGGTTTTTTCAAAGCTAAAACCCTCTCATCTGGTTGTATGGTGCAATGGACCCTCCATCAAAAAGGTCCTTGCCGAACTCAAAGAAGAAGGGCTGGACGTGACCAGATACAAGGGCAAAGGTAAAGATGTGTGGATCGCGCTCGGTATAGCTACTATAAGGTCACATGCCATAGTCGTTCACGATGCTGACATAATAACATACGATGAATCTCTTCCGGCAAAACTGCTTTATCCGCTGGTGGAGCCCTCCTTGGATTTCGTTTTCAACAAAGGATACTACGCCAGGATAGGCGCAAACACGCTGTACGGAAGAGTAACAAGATTATTTGTGCAACCCCTGCTGGAGGCTTTTGTTGAGAAACTCGGCGAAAGAATAGATTTTCTGAATTATCTGAGATCTTTCAGATACCCCCTATCCGGCGAATTCGCCATAAAGAGCGATGTTGCGCTAGATGTTAGTTTACCGGCAGACTGGGGTCTTGAGATAGGTCTTCTCGCCGAGGTTTACAGAGGGGTATCTGTTAAGCACATATGTCAGACGGATCTTGGTAAATACGATCACAAACATCAGCATATCGGTGACCTCAACAGAGGGCTTGTCAAGATGTCCGGAGATATTTTAAGGACACTTCTGAGATATCTCACCGAAGAGGCTCATATAGATGTCACCCCATCGTTTTTAAGGTCTGTGAAAGTGATATACCGGAGGATAGCCAAGGATTACATAAGAAAATACTTTTCTCTAGCAAGATTCAATGACCTCGACTATAACCGTCACAAGGAGGAAACAACGGTGGAAAGATTTGCCGAGGTCATAATGGTCGCAGGGGAAAGATACATCAAGAGACCCGCGGGTTCCCAGATACCAAACTGGTTCAGGGCGATGTCGGCTGTTCCGGGGATAAGGGACATGCTACTTGCCGCGGCGGAAAGGGATATGGGGTTGTACTCCAAATGATGGAAGAGAGGATAAGACTTATAGAGAACCTGAAAAAATATGGCTATCTCAGGAGTAAAAAGGTAGAAGATGCCATGCTTGCTGTAAAGAGAGAGGATTTTGTTCCCGATCACATGAGAAATCTCGCTTACAAAGATACACCTCTTGAAATCGGTTTTGGACAGACCATATCGGCTCCCCATATGGTTGCCCTGATGTGTGAAGAGCTCGAGCTCGAGGAAGGTCTGAAGGTTCTCGAGATTGGAGCGGGCTCAGGATATCATGCTGCCATCATATCAAAGATCATCGGAGAAAAAGGAAAGGTCTACACCGTGGAGAGAATACCCGAACTGGTTGAATTTGCGAAGAACAACCTCAAAAAAGCTGGTATAAAGAATGTGGAGGTCATCCTCGGAGACGGCTCGCTTGGTTTACCGGAACATGCTCCTTATGACAGGATCCTGGTTACGTGCTCTGCTCCTGACATACCACAACCTCTGGTGGAGCAGTTGAAGGAGGGGGGAATTCTTCTGATACCGGTGGGAAGAACGTTTTCGATACTTATAAAGGGAAGGAAGAGACATGGAAAACTGGAGAAAAGAGAGATTTGCGAATGCGCATTTGTTCCACTTGTAGGAAAATTTGGCTTTTAACCTACTCCATCTCTATACCATAAATCTTCTCTGGAAGGTCTCTGTGTACCCTGTACATCGTCTCCTCATCTGCCAGTCCTTCTTCGATAACTCTCCTCGTGTATCTTGGTACGGTTCTCAGACTGAGGACGGCGCCCGGCCTTTTCGGGTCATCTATGTAATCTGTCTCCATCAGAAATCTGTTTCCCTTTTTCACCGCTTCGGTTACATTCCTCCATGTCGAAAGTAGAGAGGGCGTAAGACCGTGATTCTCGTGCTCGCGAATCAAGGGAGGAGAGAAGTGTTTTACGATCTTTTCCCTGGGAAATCCGATTCTATCGGCCATCGCGGCGAGTTCCTTGCACAGTTCCGGTGTCGTTTTCTCCGTGTGAAGTACAACTGGAAGATTATATTCCTTCGCCAGTTCAAAGCCGTACAGCATGATTTCGTTCGAAACTTCCGTATCCTCTTTACTCACATCAAAATGTGGTCGTCCTATTTCGCCTATGCCCACGCATATATCACTTTCTTCGCATAGTTTTACAGCTTCTTCCATACCCTTTCTCATCAATCTTTTCGCTTCCTCTCTTCCAAATCTGTCCTTGAAATGCAGATAGTCCACGGGGTAGGGACCGATGGTAACGAAAGCCTTAATGCCGGTTTTCTCTCTCACCTCTCTCGCTATATTCAAAGTTTCCCGATACGCCTTCATATAGCTCTTCTCGCGAATCACGAGAGAGGGCATCGGATACTGGGCTATTATGAGATGTGTACCGCCATATCTCTTGAACTCTTTGACCGCATCCAGGAATCTTCCGTCTCTGCGGAGATGCATGTGGTTGTCAAGAATAATCTCCATGATCGTTTACAGTTTATACCCTATCTTTCTGAGGAAATCTTTCCTCCAGGAGATATCCTCTTCACCTTCCACTCCAACAGGTGTAAATCCATCGATGACGCCGAGTACAGCTCTCCCCGTCTCTCCTCTGTTTTTGTCTTCCAGAATCACCACTCTCGTCGGATTCGCCGTTGCACAGAATATCCTGCACACCTCCGGAACCTGCTTTATCGAATTGAGAACATTCACTGGATAACAGTCCTTCATGAAAATGATGAAAGTGTGCCCCGCTCCTATCTTCAGAGCGTTTTTCTTGGCGAGTTCCTTCATCTCCTCGTCATTTCCCTCTATCCTTACCTTTCTCGCCCCGCTCGCTTCACAGAATGCTATGCCAAATTTTGCATTTGGATTTGAGTTCACCATCGCCTCGTACAGGTCTTCCACGCTCTTTATGAAGTGCGATTGGCCCAATATGAAATTGATCTCCTCTGGCTTTTCTATATCCACGATCTTTATATCCATACCATCACCCCTCCGGTATCACAAGGGTATTGGTACCGTATGGTATAACCCTCACGCCGGCGTCTCCGCCGGCAATATCGAGCGCCGTATTTAAAGCTCTTTCTATATCCCTCTCGGGTGTCATCCTGAATACTTCTTTCACCTCTTTCTCGTCCATATCTGATACAAGAATGACATTGTATTTCTCTATGGTTCTGAAATGATAATACGCTTTGTGAGCACCGGTAACGAATTTCTCCATGAGAGCTGATTTTACCTCATCGGAGTTTGAGTATTTTTTCATCCACTCATAGTAAACCTCGTTTCCATGCCCATTTCTGCACTCGCCAACGAGTATGATGACTCCGCCCTCCTTCACCACGGGAACGGCCATGTGCAGAGCCTTACATGCCTGGAAGAGATCTATATCGTGCGGATATCCGCCTGCGGCGGTTATAACGATGTCCGCCTTCTCTTTAACCTTTATCTTGTACATATCATCTACCACTTTTGCCCCCGCATCGAGAACCGGATCCGGAATGCCCGCCCACGCACCCACAACACGTCTGTTTGAATTGAGAACCACGTTGAAGGCAAAATCACAACCCGCAAGGTGCATCGCATCGTTCATATCATGATGAACGGGATTGTCTTTCAGCTCTCCCGCCCTCGCATTTTCATCAAACATCATCCTGTGATTGAACTGTATGGTTTTCTCCGAGGAAATGCCGGGCAGTATGCTTCTTCTGGTTCCATCGTATCCCGCAAAGTAGTGATACTCTATGTTTCCGGTAATTATCTTGATATCCCTTTCCACGTATTCTCTCAAAACTTCCACTTCGTTACCATACTTCGTTTTACCAACATAAACATAATCTCCACTCTCTGCGTCGTTGGTTATAATACGGTAATTTCTCGTTATCTTGTCACCAACTACTTTTCTGATGGTCTCAAAATCGGGGGGAGAATGTATACCGTTTCCAACGATTATGACGATATCCGAATCGCTCACGCCCGCTCTGGAAAGCTCCTCGAGTATCGGTGGTAAAATATCTTTTGTGGGACACGGTCTGGTATGATCCTCGACAACGATGGCGACTGTATCTCCTCGTCTCGCTATGTCGGATAATCTTTCCTTACCGATGGGGTTCGTTATGGCATTTTTAATGATGTTCTCCGGTCTGGCTGGAGCTATGTATTCTCTCGGCTGTATCACGTCAACGAGATTTTTTTCGGCAATATCAAAAATCAGCTTTTTCTCTCCGTAAGGTAATTCCACCCTCATACCTTATACCTTTAAACCTTTTTATAATATCTTGTCCATTTAACTTTTCTGGGTGTTCTTTTAAGCTTCAGCATGTTCTTCTGGCACTTGCTGGAGCAGAAATGGTATATGGTTCCGTCTCTCCTTATGTATATCTTCCCCGTCCCGGGTTCTATCTCGCTCCCACAGAAGGAGCAGATTCTCCTTTCCACCATCCTATCTACCTCGTTCTACCAAGCTTTTTAGCTTCTCTCTGGGTCTCTGCCAGCATGAGTATATCTCCAATCTGAACCGGACCCCTGACGTTTCTGGTAAGGATTTTTCCCTTATCCGGTCCATCGAGTACTCTAACCTTAACCTGAGTGGCCTCTCCAGCCATCCCCGTTCTTCCTATTATTTCAACAACCTCACAGGGAGTTCCCTCTACCATATTAACCCTGCTTCTTCTTAACTTCTTCCAATTTCTTTATAAGTTCTTCCAGCTCGTCTTTTGCCTCACCGGGGTCTATTATCGCCACGGAAGCGGCGGCCACCTCAAGACCAGCGGCGGCGCCCAGCTCCTTCTTGCTCGGAACATAGGTGTATGGTATGTTCTTCTCCTCGCAGAGCAGGGGCATGTGTGCCAGTATTTCTTCTGGAGATACGTCTTCGGCCATTATGACGAGCTTTGCCAGCCCCCTCTCCACCTGTTTCGTCGTTTCGTTTGTACCCTTACTTATCTTCCCGGTTTCCCTGGCTCTTTCTACCAATTCATAAGCCATGCTTTCGAGTTCTTTTGTCACTTTGAATCTTACATACATCGGCATGTTTTGGCCTCCTTGGTGGAAAAGGGAATAGAAGAGGTATATAAAAAGGTTTTCTGGTCGTCCATGATTACCGCGATGCTCCCTATCGGTTCAGCGGAGTTCTCTCGACCTCGAGTCTGTCTGCAGTGGGATACTCCTCCACTATATAACAATCGAGACCTTCTTCTTTCAAATCCCCCGCTATCTCTTCAAGTATCCACGGGGCGATTTCTATTCTCCTTTTTTCACCATCATATCTTATCAGATTGCGTGGTATCCCGTATCTTTCGATGAGAGAGTTCACGAAATTTTTATCTCTACACTCCACAACACCTTTGATTAACAGACCTTCATCAGTAACAATATCCATATCTCCAGCAACATTCTTCGCTCTCCTCTTCAACCTGTTCTTCATCTGTACCGCATCTTTGAAAGATGATGAGCAATAATGGAGACCAAGGGAAACCTCTTCATGGAGTTCCTCTATCACAGATATTGCTGTTTCCTCGCTTCCTTTCACTGCAGATGATATCTCATTCTTAACGTCGAAGCCCCTCTTAATCAACTCATCGGCATTGGTGGGAGAAAACTCCAGTTCGTTCAGATTGACCCATTTCAAGCCAATACCATCGCTCCACATTATGAGAGATTTTATCTCCTCCTCCATGCCCGGAATGGCGGGTATTTCTACGGCAACATCAACATCCTCCCTGACGACTTTCTTGATAATCTTGCCAATAGATGACTTCTCCATCCGACTCCAGAAAGGAGGCATAGGGTGAAATCTTATTTCATCGAGTCCCGCCGATATGAGCTCGCCTATACGCTCTCCGTTTTTCAATCCCGATGTGTACAGATGAATGTGAAACTTCTCTCCGAATATTTCTTTGAGCAGAACTATGTAATCCCTCGTTCTTTCCCATTTCACGAGGGGGTCTCCCCCGGTTATGCCGGCGCCCTCCGCGTTGATCAGTTCGCATTCCCTGAGTATCTTACCTGTATCCTTTTCGTTATCGAGCTTCCACTCGTCAGCATAGATGACATCTTTCTTTCTCTTTTTCTCCGATAAAGGGCAGTAAAAGCACGATGCCGGACATAGACCTGTCACCAGAAGAACCAGTTTTGCACCTTTTGCACACAGTTTACATCCCGGAGAGAGGGGCTCTGTATAGATGCTATCCCCGTACCATCTCTTTATTTCTTTTACCATGTGATCTCGAAGACCGGATAAGGTTAGTAAGTTTTATAAGTTGTCACATTTTCAACGATAACCCAATATGACGGATTACGATCAAAAGGCGATAGAAAGAAAGTGGCAGGAAGCATGGCAGAAGATGGACATCTACCATTTTGACTTCGATAGTGACAAACCCGTGTACAGCATAGATGTGCCACCGAGATATGCATCCGGACCCCTTCATGCCGGGCATGCGGTGCATTACACGCATATAGATTTTGTTGCAAGATACAAAAGGATGAGGGGATACAACGTGTTTTTTCCTCTGTGCTTTGATGTGAACGGTATACCCATAGAGGAAAGGGTAGAGAGACAGCTCGGTATAACAAGGAAGGACATTGAAAGACACGAGTTCATAAAGCTTTGCTCCGAATTTGCAAAAAAGAATATTGGTAAGATGATAGAGCAGTACATCAAACTCGGAGAAAGTATGGACCCAACCATATATTATCAGACAGACGCCGAATACTACCGAAGGTTGACACAGATATCGTTCATAGAAATGTATGAGAAAGGTTTGATTTACCGGGGAGAGTTTCCCGTGAACTGGTGCCCCAGATGCATGACCGCGATGGCGGATGCGGAGGTTCAGTATGTCGAGAGAGAAACCTCACTGAACACCATAAAGTTCTACTTCAAGGATGAGCAACCCGAACAGATCCTGAAGTATCACGGTATAGGTAAGGATGAGAGGGGTTTTTATGTTGAGATAGCAACAACGAGACCCGAGATGCTTCCCTCATGCCAAATCGTGGCGGTCCATCCAAAGGATGATAGAGCCCCATGGCTTGTTGATAAGATATTGAAGGTTCCTTTCTTTGATAAAGAGGTCAAGATTGTCGCAGATGAGAGCGTCGACCCCAACTTTGGAACGGGTATAGTGATGATATGTACTATTGGTGATAAAGATGACCTCAAATGGGTCTTCAAGTACAAATTGCCCATGGAGATGTGTATCGATGAAGAGGGAAGGATGACGGATATATGTGGAAAGTACAAGGGAATGAAGATAGAAGATGCCAGAAGGGAAATCATCAAAGACCTGGAGAGGGAAGGGTATCTTGTAAAGAGAGAGAAGTTGAAACAGAACGTTGGAGTATGCTGGAGATGCAAAACACCCATAGAATTCATCCTGACAAAGCAGTGGTTCCTCAAGATCCTTCCTTTCAAGGACCTCGTACTGAAGACCAGTAATGAAATTAAATGGTATCCGGATTACATGAAAAAGCGACTGGAAGAGTGGGTCAATTCCTTGGAGTGGGACTGGGTCATATCGAGACAGAGATACTTTGCCACACCCATACCGGTCTGGGAATGTCAGAAGTGCGGACACGTGGTTCTGGCGAGAAAGGAGGACTGTTACGTTGACCCAACTGTAGATGATCCCCCAGTGGATAAATGCCCAAAGTGCGGCGGCGAGCTAAAGGGAAGTGAGGAAGTTTTTGATACATGGATGGATTCATCCATTTCTCCGCTCTATAACACTTTCTGGTACAGGGATGAAAAACTGTTCAAAAAGTTGTATCCAATGAGTTTGAGACCACAGGCCCACGATATAATAAGAACATGGGCATTCTATACGATTCTCAGATGCACCCTTCTGACGGGAAAGAAACCATTTGAAAATATCATGATGGGCGGTTTCATACTCTCTGAAGATGGTACACCCATGCACGCAAGTCTGGGAAATGTCATAGACCCCCTTGAAATAATCGAGGAATATGGTACCGATGCCTTCAGATGCTATGCCGCAAGTTGTTCTCTCGGAGAGGACAATCCGTTCAGAAGAAAGGATGTTATAAGGGGTGTGAGGTTACTAAAGAAGATATGGAACGTAGAGAAGTTCATTTCTCAGTTCCTTCCCGAAAAAATACCAGAAAAGCCGGACAATCTGAGATTGATGGACAGATGGATTCTCACAAGATACAGCAAGCTTGTAAGGAGATGTACCGAGTTGATGGACAATTTCGATTTTTCACAGGCCATGAAGGAGACGGAATATTTCCTGTGGCACGAACTGGCTGACCATTATATAGAAATGGTGAAGAGTTTTCTCTACGAAGGTAAGTATACGGAGAGCATAGTTTACACGCTCTACAATATTGGTCTGGGTATAGTCAAGTTATTTGCACCGTTTTTCCCGCACATAACGGAAGAGATATATCATCGTTACTACAAAGATAAGGACGGTAAGGAAAGTGTGCACGTATCCGACTGGCCGGAAGAAATACTGTTAGATGAGAATGCCGAGAAAGAGGGAGAATTTGTCAAGAACGTTATAGCTGCGGTGAGGAGGTGGAAAGGAGAAAAGGGTATGGCACTAAATGCGCCTCTCAAAAAGATGATGGTGTTTTCCAGGAGAATGGAAACACTCGCCAAGTGTGAAGAAGATATCAGATATACCCTCAACATAAAAGAAATCGAGTTCTCATCGGATATGAGCGGGATAGATGAAAAAGCCGTCTCCATAAAACCTGTTCACGCATCGCTGGGCAAAAAGTATAGAGAGAGAACCAAGGATGTTTGTAAGATTCTTGAAAAACAGGAGCCAGATGAACTTTACAGAAAACTGAGGGAAAATGCGGAGATCAAGATAGGAGACTTTACAATTACAAGGGATGATGTTAAATTCATCGTCTCATATTCGGTAGCTGGAGAAGAAGTCGATGTTCTGAATGTGGAAGATACCGTGATAGCTATACCGGTGCACCATGAATAGAAGAATTATAGAGTTGCTGAATAAACTTCTTATCATTCTCCTGATTCTTGCCCTCATAGCCTCCGCCTTCGTCGCCATCATATATCACACTTAAACAACAAACCTTTTATATTATCTCCAATTTAATAAACCTTGATGAATAAACTGGTATCATGCTCGGTCATCATCGGTCTGGTTTTGATAACAATTCTATCTCCCTTCATGACTCACTCGGCTTCAGCAAGGTTTACCCTTATCAAAGCAAAATCCGAAACGATCGTGATTCCAGAAAAAGACCATTTCGAAAATGTTGCTCTAAATGAGGAGGTGAAAACGAGTCTGGTGATAATTTACAGTTATTCAAGGTTCTCGATACCCTCAAATTACTTCCTTCTTTCGCCATCCCCAACGAAGATAAACTTAGAGGTATCGAGTAAACCCGATTGGTGCAGTGTGAAACTGGAAAAAGAGAATTTATCTGCGGAGATTCCCATGTCTTCCATAATAGTGGGTGGCAACGTTACCCTTGAAGTTGGTGTCTCACTGAAGATAATTTCAAAGAATGCACCCGGATATACCGAGGGGGAGATTGTGATAAAGGCGACGTCTTCCCAAAATGGAAACATACAACCCTCCGAGGGAAGTTGCACGATAAAGATCAAGCCCGGTTTCTACCCGGATGTGAGGGTAAACAGGAGTTTCATCTTTGTAGAGATCTCCCCAGGAGAAAGTAAAAGTGTTCCATTGAAAGTTGAGAATCTCGGAAACATGGATATAGTGGCAAGTATTGATGTGAAGAACATATCTGCGATGCCCGAATTTCTCTCCATAAATACCAGCGAAATCAACCCGTTCTCTGTTAAATCCAACGGTACAAAAACCATCTATCTTGAAGTATCTGCCAAGAAACTGAATAGAAAAATAAACGAGGTATTCTCCATCCCATTGGAAATATCATACCACGCGAAGGGACACGAAGAACTGAAGGGACCGGCGGTGAGCTTGAATATGGATGTAAAGGTGAAGGGAGGCGAACCACCCTCTTCATTCAATCCTGCGATTATTGCGGGAATTGTTTCCATAGTGATTGTAGCCATTCTGGTTATACTTCTTCTGATAAGAAAACGCAGGTTGTGATTTTCCGCTACAGTTTTAAATGACTTTTCTATACCCCTTCTCTGAAGGTGGTGAGAAATGGCAGATAAAGAGATTCTCTCAAATCCTGCTCCACTTGGGCTGATGGGTTTCGGAATGACAACGGTTCTGCTGAATCTGCATAACGCAGGGCTATATGCTCTTGGCTCGATGATTCTCTCGATGGGGATATTCTACGGAGGTCTGGCACAGGTTTTTGCGGGTTTGCTGGAGTACAGAAGGGGCAACACTTTCGGAACGACCGCCTTTTGCTCCTACGGGTTATTCTGGCTGAGTTTTGTCGGGCTCGTGACTTTGCCAGGTGTACTTGGCATCAATCCACCGGATTCCAGTGCTGTTGCGGCATACCTGTTCATGTGGGGTCTGTTCACATTCATGATGTTCTTCTCGACGCTCAAGAAAAATGTGGCGTTAGAAATAGTGTTTCTCTCATTAGCCATTCTGTTCTGGCTCCTTGCCCTCGGAGAGGTTACAGGGATGGAAGTGATAACAAGAATCGCAGGGGTAGAGGGTATCTTCTGTGGATTTAGCGCGATATACCTTGCCATTGCAGAGGTCACAAATGAGACCTACGGGAGAGAAGTGCTGCCAATAGGGTCAAAGTGATTCAATCTTTGATTCGGACCTTCCTTCCCTAATCTATTTTTGAAATTCGTGACGTGGATGTAAAAAGATTCTTTTTATGGATGCTATCAGGATTTTAAGAACTCTCTGTATGCCAGATACGACGAATATATATCCACCTTGCTCGTCACCTCGTAAGGTGAATGCATGCTGAGGACCGGAGGACCGAGGTCTATAACATCCATGCCGAGGCGACTGAAGTATTTAGCAACGGTGCCGCCGCCGCCCATGTCGACTTTTCCGATTTCTGCCGCCTGCCAGGGTATCTTAGCTTTGTTGAGCATGTTTTTGATCTCTGCAACGTATTCAGCGGATGAATCATTGGCCGAATACTTCCCACCGTGACCCGTGAATTTCGAGAGTACAACACCATGACCCAAGGTGCTGGCATTTTTGAGTTCAAAAACCTCCGTGTAGTTGGGTGTTACTGCCGAGTTGACATCGGCGGATATGACTTTGGAGCTTAACATAACTTTATCTATGTTTGCACCGGGGTCTAATTCGTGAATAATGGAGCGTATGAACGTCACGACCTGAGCCGCGGTATTGCCCTCAGAACCTATCTCCTCTTTATCAACGAAGAGACATACCGCCGTATACTCGGGATTCTTTGTATCAAGTATTGCCCGCAGGGATGTGTAAACACACGCACGGTCATCCTGGCCATAGGCGCCTATCATTGATTGGTCCACACCCACATCTCTGGCTTTCATTGCGGGCACTGCCTCTATCTCTGCCGATATGAAATCCTCCTCCACGATGCCGTATTTCTTGTGAAGTATATCCAGCATCATCTCCTTGATTTTATCTGAAAATTCTCCTTCAATGGGTCTGTTTCCAAAAACTATGTCGAGACTCTCTCCCGATATGGCCTCATCGAGTCTCTTCTGATCCTGAACCTTGCGAGATAAGTGAGGCAACAGGTCTGGAACCGTGAACACCGGATCTCCTTCATCCTCTCCTATGTTAAACTCCACCTTTTTACCATCCTTTCTGATGATGACTCCATGCAGAGCAAGGGGTATCACAACCCACTGAAATTTTTTTATTCCGCCATAGTAGTGGGTTTCGAGAAGGGCGAGATTGCTCGATTTATCCTCGTAGAGGGGTATCTGTTTGAGGTCCAGTCTTGGACTGTCCACATGAGATATGATAAGATGTAAACCCTCCTCTATGGGCTTTTTTCCGTTAACGATGACCGCCGCCTCCTTGCTCCTGTTAACGATCACTTTCCTACCGGATTTTTTGGCTGATTCTTCTATAAATTTGATGGTTTCTCTTTCAGTTTTTGCTGTGTCCAGAAATTTCTTGTAACCTTCACAGAAGTCGAATGCCTTTTTTATCTGTTCTTTGGTGAAAATCTCCCAAGCGGTCTTTTTCTTGTAAGCGTATTTACTTTCCCCCTCCTTTTTCTTGGTCTTTTTATCTCCTTTTTTGGCCATGCTGATCACATTTTGCTGGATATCGTCTGAAAATAAAAAGATAACTGGATGTCTGGCTTTTCAGCTCTTATTAATGCTAAACGCTAATATAGTAAATTAAATTAAAAAACAAAATTAAATATTAAATTTGTAATGTTTATT
>CAYSPA010000032.1:0-9438 GCA_964432835.1 uncultured Thermoplasmatales archaeon
GGAGCTGTTGGGTCGAGTTTTTTCCTGTAGGGTCTGCCCTTTCTCACCGGCCATCTGTGCATGAGTTTTATCTCTTTCTGGCCTTCTTTCGTCTCAACCTTTGCTATGATGTCTTCAACGGTATATTTCCCTTCATCAACGACGTGTTTGATTTTCCCTTCTATACCGGGAGGTATCATTATCCTGTGAGTCACCAAGCTTGTTTCTCTGACCTCTCCAATCACATCTCCAGATGTTACCTTATCACCTTTCTTCACCAGCGGTTTGAAATTCCATTTCTTTTTTCTGTCCAGAGCGGGTACATCAACGCCTCTCGTTATAAAATCCCCAACGGATTCCTTTATTTGAACCAGCGGTCTCTGAATACCATCAAATATGCTCGTTATGAGACCCGGACCGAGTTCGGCGGATAAGGGATTTCCAGTTGACACAACCTTCTCTCCGGGTTTCAATCCCGTTGTTTCCTCGTATACCTGGATGGTCGCCATATCCTGGTTCAATCTTATTATTTCTCCTATGAGATTTTCATCTCCCACTCTAACGACATCGTACATCTTCGCCCCTTTCATACCTCTGGCCTCAACGACCGGTCCAGATACTCTAACGATCTTTCCTTCTATCATCTACAGAGCCCTCCTATCCACCGAAACTCCAACAGCCCTCTTTATCAGAGCGGATATGTTGTCCATATACCCCTCCACCCTTTCTTTACCCGGAATCTCAACGATTATCGGAAATTCCTTTCCCTGCAGGAAGAACTCCTTGAGTTCCCTGTTTATAGATTTTGCGATATTCTCCGTTATGAACATGATGCCCACATCATCTCTGTTTATGATATCGCGAAATATTTCTCTTTCATCCCCTTCCGGAACATAAACTTCATGCACTCCCGCGAGCTCCAGACCCATGGCAGTGGTCTCATCGCATATCGCAACTATCTTCATATCAGCCACCTGTCACAAGCAAAGGTTTTATCCGATCCTTCGATAAACGCTCATACACACCCTTGGATATAACCTTAAGGTTTCTGATTTCATAATACCTGAACACAATAAACTTGAGGAGGGGACCAAAGAATGGAAAATTCTTATTGGAGAGGTCTCTTACCGTTCTGAGCAATATTTTATCCAGAGATATCTCTATCAATTCCATATTTCCATATTTTTTACTATCCTCATATCCCTGTCTCAGAGGTTCATAGTATGTGGTTCCCTGCAATCTGGATATCATCTCTTCGACATCTTTCGATGTGCACATCTCATCAAATTTCCACCTTGGAACTTCCCTGCCTTCGCCCAAAAAGAGGTTTTTGCATTTCTCCACATCCAGATTGTTCAATTTTGCCCTTAAAATGTTTCTAATGTTGATAATATCCGTCATTCTTTCCACGAACTCTTTTTTTGTGTTTTCAGCTACTTTGGGCACTTTTGATTCATACATCCTTTTCAATACATATTTGTCTATTTGCACATCAATTTCGGGAGACTCGGCAGATACAGAAGTATCCGTTATTACACCTTTTTTCATCAGAAGTTCTAGAATCTCTTTTTTCTCAAGTTTTTTCATCTGATCTATCCATCTTGCAAAGGTTTTTGAAAAGGGACGTATATCAATATCGACACCTATGATTTTAGATTTTACAAAACTTTTCAAACTATGGCTATCTAAAAATTCAATGAATCTATCGTAGAATTCTTCCAGACCTTTGGGACTCTCCTTTTTTAAGGATTCGACAGATTGAATCATGTATTCATCCAGTGAAGCATGAATATCCTCTATCCTTTCACCCTCGATAAAGAAGTCCTTGTAAGAGTTTACCGCATTTTTAAAGGATGTGATGTTTCGACTCTCCAGCAACTGATTCAAAACCCTCTCAGATAAGAAGGGGTTTCCTACAGCTTCCGCTTTTGCTGTGGGATATGCAAATCTAATATAAGGTAGAGACCTTTGTACCATGACCGCCACGGCAATCCCCGAGAATACAATCGCCAGACACACTATGATGTCCATCTCCTTATCCTCCAAACAGCAGGTTACCTATCTTTGCCCTGAGCGTGTTCTTCTCTCTCTCCATAATACTTTCGATCCTGTAATCGATGATAACATCTCCATCTTTTGATTGAGCTATGAATCCGCCCAGTACCTTTCCTTTTCCTTTCTTTACTTCCAGACCCAGTTTTTCTGCCACTTCTCTATCCTCGTCTCTGAAAGCTATTATGACAATATCGTTCCCGATTTCGGCCATCGCTGATTTCATCCATTTCTCCACAATCTTTCTGTAACTTTGTCCATCGATCTTTTTGAATCTCTCCAGCACCCCATTGAAACATTCCTTTATTATACCCTCCTTCAGCTGAATAATTTTCTTTCTCGCCTCCTGTTTTATCTTTGCTATCTCCGCCCTTTTCCAGTTCTCAATGGATGCTTTTGCCTTTTTTATCTCCCTTTCCTTCTCCTCTTCGAGCATTCTCTGTGCTTCCTTCAGTCTTTTTTCCTTCTCTGCCCTGGCCTCGCCGATAATTGTATCTATCTCTCTGTCTGTTTCTTCCTTAATTCTGGAAAGTATGTCCTCGAGAGCCATATCCCATCTATCCTAGGATCTTCAGTCCAAGTATCATTATGAGCAAGCCTACCAGAAAGCCAAATATCGCTATTGTCTCTGGCATTACCGCGAACATGATGGCTCTCCCCGCAACACTCGGGTTTCTGCCCGTGGAGGTTATTCCGGCGCCCGCTATCATACCCTGATTTATGGCAGATAACCCCGTCAACCCCACCATCAGACCCACAAATACCGCTGACTGACCTATTGTCGGGTTCAGAAGATCCATGGTTGGTTTTCCTCCAAGGAGACCTGCCCCCATCAAGAGAAGCACCGATGTTATGAATGCATAGATGGTCTGGGTCATTGGTAGCATCTCCAGAATGAGGGCTCTACTGAACAGCTCTGGCTTCTCCGCAGTAACCGCAGCCGCAGGTATACCTCCCATCGATATACCTACTGCCGATCCTATTCCCGCTATAGCCATAGCCAAGGCACATGCCAGAACAACCAGAGATTGATTTTTCTTCTGTAGCTCGTTGTTGCTCTCCTGGGCAAATGCGGGACTAGCTAGGAGTAATATGCTTGCCACCAGCACCATTCCCATTATACCATATCTTTTCATCTCATCTCACCTCATACCAGCTCGGTATATCTCCTTTTCGCCTTCAGCGGGGCAAACTCCCTGCCTCCGCCTTCATAAAACCTGTTGAAAAACTCAACATACTGTAGCCTTAAGCTATGAACAGCAGCACCAAGGGAATTCAGACCCATGGTAGCCAAATGCGCTATGAGCAGTATGAGTACAGAAACGGCAACGTGAATCATCTTACCAAATAGTTGTGCAACTATGTTGAATGCTAAAGCCATACCTGCTGTAGCCAGACCGAGGGCAAGTAATCTTGCGTAGGATAACCAGTCCCCAACAAAACCCATCAAATCCAGAAATGCCATCCCCTTCGCTTCCAAAGCCAGAAGAACTATTCCAACGAGAACACCAATATAGGATATGGTCCTAAAGGCTGGAGATAATTCCCATATCTTGAGTAGGTTCTCTCCAATGAGAGCTCCACCAAATATCTGAAGAAGAATGAAAGAAACTTTTCCACAGAGGAGATTTTTTATCTTTTTATTCTTGAAATCCTGATAGATACCGAGTGCAAATCCAAGATTGAGATGGATGAGACCCAGAATAAGAGCGATCTGCAGGAATAATAATGGGTTTCTCAGTCCGTCCACAGGTATTTCCACTCCCGCAATATTTATTTTTGGAAGTTGAGTATGGAAGAATCTGGGAAGAAGATCTCCGAAGAAGCTGTTGGAGGCATATCCGAATATGATTGTCCAGAAACCCAGCAATGCGCCGATAACAGACCATTCTCTTATGAGTTTTGATCTCTTACCGAACTTCAGCTTTGCAAATACAGAACCCAGAAATAGAATTAAACCATAGCCGGCGTCGCCCAGCATGAAGCCGAACATGATGGGAAACCATATGGTGAGAAAGAGGAGCGGGTTGATTTCTCTGTACTTTGGCAGACCGTACAGGGTTAAAAGGGGTTTAAACGGTTTGGTTATCTTCCCTGCTTTTATGTAAGTAGGCGGCTCTTCAGAAACGTCCGGATTATCGTGTACCAGATGTGCAAATTTACCATCTGTAGTTCTCCTCACCGTTGCCAAGAGCTCATCAACCTTTTCCTTCAGAACCCAGCCCTCGACGAGATACACCTGCTCGGTTTTACCGAAACTTTTTCTTGCCTGGAGTTTGAGTTTCTCTATGGATAACTCCTCCAAGGTTGCCAGTATCTCTATAAGCTTGCTGTCAGCTATCTGTTTTAACTGTTTCTTCAGTTTATTTATGTCTCTGAGAATTTTATTGTTCTCCTTTTTCAGCTTATCTATGATTTGGGAGGGCGTACCCGACAAATCGGGTATTTCTATCTCTTCCACATACCTCTGCCATATCCTTTCAGCATCATCAGCCACGCTTCTATGAAATACGCCAACAACCACCCATTTCTTCTCTTTTCTGCCGAGCGGTCTGCAATCAAAGATTCCGCCTATACTCTCTACCTTTTCCTTAATAATCTCCACATCTTTGCATATACCTGCCTTAAGGATTATATGTTCGCTTCCCCTAACATACCCAAGATCTACATCAAGAAAGCGGATGTTGGAAAGTTTTGAAATAAGCGCGTCATTTGCTTTGAATCTCTCATCGAGTGATTTTATATCTGCATCTATGCCGAGTACCTGCTCCTCCACCCCCTGGAGTTTTTTCTCTACAGATTCCAGGAGTTCTTCCAAGTTTTTTCTTCTGACCCTGATTTTTTCTACCCTCGGTGGATTGAGTATGGCTCTGATTCCCGATACCCTCTTGGCATGGGGTTTCAGTATGGAGACGATTCTCTTGAGCCTGTTTTCATATGGCGTCAGCATTGATATGCTGGCATCTACCTGGATGTCTCTGGAGATATCCTCGACACCGACGCTGGTAATATGAATTATACCCTTTTCAGAAAGATCATCTATGAGTTTGCCTACATCAGATTGATGGACGAACAGACAAACTTTTGCCATCTTTTCGGGGAACAATTTCATTCTGCTCCCTCTATCTCCTTCAGCATCAATTCGATGGCTTTATCCATATTTTTTCTTGCTTTCTCCTCCAGATCCTTCAACAGCTTTTCATTCTCCTTCAGGATTTTCTCTCTTTCCTCCTCAAGCTCCTTTTCCGCATCCTTTTTGAATCTTTCAATCTCCGCCTCGATGTCTTTTTTAATCTTCATTCTCATCTTCTTGATGTCCTCATCAACGCTCTTTCTGATTTTTTCTGCTTCCTCCCTTGCCTTTTCTATTCTCAATTTGGCTTCTTCTTCTGCCCCCTTAATTCTTTTAATGTAAGCAGATAATTGATGCATCCGTTTCCCGTATAGAGAAATGTGTTATATAGTTTTGGTGCATTCGGTCTAACGATGAAGGCCGTACTGGTAATTGCAGACGGGTTAGGAGGGAGAATAACAGATTACAACGGGAAGACGTGCCTGGAGGCGGCGGATACCCCAAATCTGGACCACCTGGCAAAGATGGGGATAAATGGACTGCTCGATCCCATAGAGCACGGCGTGAGACCGGGAAGCGATACCGCCCATCTATCCATCTTTGGCTATGACCCTAAGGAGGTATATACGGGAAGAGGAGTTTTTGAAGCGCTTGGTATAGGAATGGATGTTCAGGATGGCGATATCTGTTTCAGGGCAAACCTGGCAACCGTGGATGATGAACTCAGAGTTATTGATAGAAGAGCGGGGAGGATTAATGAAGGATTGGATGAGATTGAAAAAGCCATAAACAGCGTGGAGGTAGATGATGCCGAGATAATATACAAATCGAGTGTAGAGCACAGAGGGGCTCTGATAATCAGAGGAGAAGGGCTTTCTTACAGGATAACCGATACCGATCCGCACAAAACCGGTAAGAAGGTTCTTCGGGCAAAAGCCATTGAGAGAGCAGTTTCAGCAGAAAAGACAGCCGCTATAGTGAATGAGTTCACAAAAAAGGTCCACGATGTACTGAAAGATATTGAGATAAACAGAAAAAGAATGAAAGAGGGGAAGGCGCCTGCAAATATAGTATTGCTTAGAGGAGCGTCGATAAAGCCGGATATCAAACCTCTCAGAGAAATCTATGGTATCGAAGGCTCAGCAATAGCCGGTGGAGCATTATATCTCGGAATAGCAAAGGCCATCGGTCTGAAAACAATAAAACCAGAGGGCGCAACGGGGCGCAAGGATTCGAATCTCCTCAGCAAGGTGAAGACGGCGCTCTGTGAACTCGAGAGCAGGGATTTCGTTTTCATCCATTTCAAAGGTGCAGACTCATGTGCTCATGACCATGATGCGGATGCAAAGATAGAATTTATAGAAAAGATAGACAACGCTATAGGATATCTTCTCGACAATATGGATCTGGAGGATGCTCACATAGCATTTACGGGAGACCACTCAACACCAATAGAGTATGGCGACCACACCGCGGATCCCGTCCCTCTGGTCATAGCGGGAAGAAATGTAATACCGGATGATGTTAAAAGATTTAGCGAAAGAGAAGCCATGAAGGGAGGGCTTCACAGAATCAGTGGAAAGGTTCTCCCCGTTCTGTTTGGGTACTGCGACTTTCTTGATAAGTTCGGTGCGTAGATGTGTGTAGATGCTTAGATGCCGTATCCTCCCACCCTGAGAGAGGGATCACCGAGCAGAATGAACTCCTCAAGCGTAAAATAATCCTTGCCGGCATTTTCTATATATGCTATCTGTGCCTCCACAAACATCTCTCCGAGGATGCTTGTGTTGTGATACGCGCTGAAGAAATCCAGAGCGAGCCTGCTTGCGCCGGCGTGTACTCCGGAGGAGTCAACGAATGTGAATGCCATTCTGGTGGCACCAATTGTTGCTATAGCGCCTCCCAGTGGTTTCTTGACGAGGTACCACGCAAAGCACGGGAATTTCATGTTGAAGGGAACCGGTATGCCGTCTCTCCTCAAATCCGAAGAGTTGAAATCGAGTTTTGCCGTAAGACAGGCATCGAAGAATATAACGGGGAGTCTGTAGCCGTTGAAAAGCATCGTAGCATATGGAGTGATATAAGTTCCTATCCATTCCTCGCTTCCTTCCGGATGGGTTGAAATGCCATATTCGAATCCATGCCCCGAGTAATGGACGAAACCATATCCCTTGCTCAGTTCGATATGGATGTTGAGCGGTTTCAGATTGCCAAGGGTTGCCCACAGTTTCGTGGTGGAGAAGTCAGAGAGAATTTCTGCGGTCTTTTCCGTCACGAACTCTCCCTCTATCACACCCCATCCCGGGAAGGTGTCGCCACCTATCACGAGTAAACGTTTGAACCAGTTACCAGCTCTACTCTCATACCGTATAATTTTGTTCACCACAACATTTACTTCTGCTACATTTTTGCACGCCAGTCTCCCCAGGTATACATCTGGATAGAGATCCACCTCATCATTCTCTCCATCCACACCGTAGAACATCTCACCATATTTCCCGTTACCATTTGAATCCCAACTGCAGAACTTGCTGTCTGCGTCATATATGTCAGAGTAGTAGAGGTCCGTCAGTAGAGTGGTGTTGTGATACCGATTTCCCCACTTTCTGATAAAATGGGTTTTCCTTATCGGAAGTTTATCTATACTGCCAACGAGGAGTACGTATTTTATACCGTTTCTTTCCACCTCATTTTTTATCGCTTTCTTTATCTTTTCCGCCTCATCATATCCAGTATATCTCGAGTAGATTTCCTCCAGGGTTACTATCTCTGTTTTTATACCGCGAGAATTCTTATACTTCGCAAGCCTCTCGAGGGGCGAAACAAAATTTGATGGTGCTATTATCATGAGGTCATAATTGCTGGCTTCTTTAAAAGTCTCCATCTTGCTCTCAGCATATGTGATGGTGAGTTCGATTTCATTGACAAACTCGAGAGTGTTGTTGCTGGAAACATACCTAACCGGATAGAGTTCGACAGTTAAGATGTTGACACGTTGACTATCTTTTATTCCAGCGCCCATCCGATAGCTGTACCAGTTTTCCGGATAGATGGGTACATCATTGCTCTGTACATCCATTATGTCATCTGTTCCGAACCACCTCGCACCTCGAGATATCTCCATATTACCTTTTGGTAGAATCATTCTGTGAATTTTCGAAAGATGACATTCGATATTCTTTATTTTGCTCCCGAAGGGTATCAGAAAGGTCTTTCTGAAAATCGGCAGAATGGGTTTTCCTTCTTCATGTATTCGAGTTTTCAGGTCGTCTATCTCCACATGCAGAGTGGAGTCGGGGTTCTCGCATACCTCGGGATTCGAAAACGCGACCTCGATATGTATAACTTTCGTACTCTCTCCATACACCCTTCCCGCCGGCGCTCCCGCGGCGGTGATTACCGTGCTGGCAACGAACAGTATGAGGATCGTCAGCGATTTTGTTTTGAGCTTCATCGGTTTACCTCCTTTTAGCAAATAATATGTATATTAATTTCACTATTTATTTTATCTTCCGGAAGATAAAAATATCATACATATTCTCGGATAAGTCGGCTACCCCCTATGGGTCAAAAATTTTATTAATGATGCCCATATACAAATAGTAGTAAGGTGGAAGAATGAAGAGAATAGCGGTATCATGTGCCCTGATTGTTCTGACTCTATCATTGGGTGTATTTCCAATCTATACTGCAAATGAAATGAAAGGTATAGACAAGCTGAAAGAGGAATTCTCTCACACGGTTCTTGCCGAATACGGTGGCATTACGAGGTGCCCATACTGCCCGGCTGCATCAGAATTGCTGTACAGATTATACACATCTTCGGAGTATCGGTTTTATTACATCACCTTTGTCATAGACAAAAACAGTGCTGCAAAAAGAAGAATGGTATGGGGTTACTTAGATCGATTTGTGCCCACAACGTACTTCGATGGTGGATATATGATATCCTTGGGTAGCAACGAAACGGAATACAGAAATGCAATAGAGAAATGTGGAGCCAGAGACGTCCACGATATAAACATGGAGATGACGGCAAAGTGGGAAGAAGGAAAGATAATCATAAACCTCTGTATAGAGAATCTCGAGAAGAGACCCTATTTAGGATGGTTGAGAGTGTATGTAACCGAAAAGGAATCCAGATGGCAGGACTACAATGGAAACTCCTTCCACTTTGCTCTGATAGATTTTGCATCAAACAGACCGATCTTCCTGTTTAGCAATAAAAACAAGAATATCTCCATTGAATGGACTCCAAACATGGAAGGGATAGAGAGCAACAATATCATGATAATAGCTGCGGTATCAAACATATTTCCCCATCTAAAGAAAAA
>CAYSPA010000032.1:9538-12935 GCA_964432835.1 uncultured Thermoplasmatales archaeon
CACTTTCTCCGCCATCTCTCCTGCTATCATAAGCCCCAGAATCTGTCCACCGTCTTTCTCTTTATCTCTATGATTTTGTTCAGAACCTCCCTCTCATCATAGGTAAGGTCTCCCATCTCCTTCAATTTTCTAACCACACCCTCCGGCAGGTCTGTATAGAGTATATCCTCCTCTTTGATTTGCCTCCCAACGGTCGGACCCTCTATCGATATGGCAACCTCCTGACCCTGTATGGCTTCATTCAGGCTCTTCTTTTCAGATTGTATGCTTTTTATCGTACCAACAACCTTGCCGTCCTCTTTGATGAGTTTCATACCGGGCTTTATCCTGCCAGCAAGCACTCTCACCCCTATTATAGCCGGTTTGCTGACCCTGAATACATATCCTGGGAGGAACTTTATCATCCCCGGTCTTGGGATAGCTTCTCTTTTTGCCCTTTCTATCTCCTCTCTCTTCTTGTAGACCCACTCCTCATATCTCTCCATAAGTGTATAGATAACATCCTCTCTTATCACCTCAACATCGTGGTTTTTCATCTCTTCCTCGGCTTCCGGCAGTATTTTGACATTAAAAGCTAGAATTACTCTCTGTAAAGGGTCGTTTGTTGCAGATGCTTCGATTATATCTCTCTTCGATACGTTGCCCACCTCCGCCTTCCTTATCTTTATGTTCCTGCTCTTTGCCTCTTTAACTATCGCCTCGAGAGAACCTATGGTATCGGCTTTTGCGACCGCTCCCTCCTCATCTAGCTCTATGTGAAGCTCTGTCTGTTCCTTTATTTCCTCGATAATCTTATCCCTATTTTCGGGAGTGACAACCCTCAGCGGGGAGCCCGGAATAACGTCTTCAAGATTGGGGGCAGATATCTTTATGCCGCATGCCGCGTGGACTTCTTCCACATTCTCGAATCTCTCCCTGGGATCCCTTATCTCATCCAGTGGTTTCGGTTTCAGGAGAGCTTTTATTTTGGTTATTACGGGTTCATTTCTTGTTCCCACCGCTATGGTATCTGTGGCTCTCAGTGTACCGCTGTAGATTATCACATCTATCGTAGTTCCAAGCCCTCTTTCTTCCTTAACTTCAAGGACCGTTCCCTTGGCTGGTCCTTTTTCTATGGTGAGGTGTTTCTCAAGGAAACGCTGGGCTAACCCAACGAGTATCATGAGAAGTTCTGGTACGCCTTCTCCGGTTTTTGCCGATATCGGAACTATTGCAACATTTCTGGTGAAGTCCTTTATATTCGAGTAAAGGTCTGAACTGAAGCCGTGCTCAGACAATGTTCCTATGATGTCGTATATCTTCTCTTCGAAAATTGACCTGGCGAGTTCGCTCTGCTTTTTGAGTCTTTCTGGAAGAATACCCTTCTCCTTCCGCCAGCCGGTTATTGTGTCGATTTTGTTCACAGCGACCACAAATGGGGTTTTGTATTGCTTGAGAATCATGAGAGACTCGTACGTCTGTGGCTTGAAACCCTCGTTTATATCGACTATCAGTATCGCAATATCCGCTATTGAGCCTCCTCTCCTTCTGAGGGTTGTAAAAGCGTGATGCCCCGGTGTATCAATAAAAAGCAAACCGGGAAGGGTAAAATCTTTACCCTTTAAAAGTTCTCCACACATCTCCTTTATCACGTCTATAGGAACCTCTGTTGCCCCGATATGCTGGGTTATGGCTCCTGCCTCCCTCAGAGCTACAGTTGAACCCCTTATATAATCTAAAAGTGTAGTTTTTCCATGATCCACATGACCCAGAACACTAACTATGGGTTGCCTGACATAAGATTTCTCCATAGTATCGCCTCTCTCGGGAAAAGAGGCTATCCTATTTTAGTTTTATGGAGTCGATGCTTGTCTCTGCAGTTTTTACTCAAATACCGATATCTTTTAGTGCTTTCTTTATCAGCTCCTCGGGATATTCGTAATCCTTCAATTCGCCCCTGTTATAGGCATCGTAAGCAGATAGATCAAAGTGTCCATGACCGCTGTTGACAAAGCATATAACCTTCTCTTCGTTCCTTTCTTTACACTTGAGTGCTTCATCAATAACCGCCTTTACTGCATGTGCCGACTCGGGGGCAACTATAAACCCCTCAGTCTGGGCAAATATTCTGGCTGCCTCAAATACTTTTGTCTGATGGAAAGCGACACATCTGACAATCCCATCGTTTACGAGTTTACATAGAGAAGGGGCATCGCCGTGGTAGCGAAGTCCTCCGGCGTGGATGGCGGGCGGCACGAAGTTATGACCTAGAGTGTACATTTTGAGCAAAGGCGTTTGTTTGGCTGTATCTCCATAATCATAGGTGTAAACCCCTTTTGTCAGACTGGGGCATGCTTTCGGCTCAGCTGCAACAAACTCTATGTCTTTCCCATTTAACTTATCCGGGACGAATGGAAAGAAACCTCCGGAGAAATTGCTGCCGCCGCCGACGCATCCGCATATTATATCAGGTTCTTCTCCAACCAACTCAAGCTGTTTTTTCATTTCAAGACCTATAATTGTCTGGTGCAGAAGGACATGATTCAATACAGAGCCTAAGGAGTATTTGGTATCATCATGTTTGACGGCATCTTCTATAGCTTCGCTTATAGCTATACCCAAACTTCCTGGTGTATCCGGATTCTCTTTTCTAATCTTTTTACCGAATTCTGTCCTGTCGCTTGGGCTTGGAATAACCTCAGCTCCCCAAGTTTGCATCAGTATCCTGCGGTACGGCTTCTGCTCATAACTGCATTTTACCATATAAACCGTGCATTTTAAACCGAAGAAGTGACATGCAAAGGCGAGAGCAGAGCCCCACTGTCCCGCACCTGTCTCTGTTGTAAGACGATTAACACCTTCTTTCGCATTGTAATAAGCTTGTGCAACCGAGGTGTTTGGTTTATGACTTCCGGGTGGGCTCATACCTTCCCATTTGTAATAGATCTTCGCAGGTGTTTTCAGGAATTTTTCCAGGTTTTTGGCTCTGTAAAGTGGGGTGGGTCTCCATATTGAATATATCTCTCTAACTTCTTCTGGTATCTCCATCCATCTCTGTGTGCTCATTTCTTGGCGAAGCAGCTCTTTTGGGAAGAGAGGTTCCATATTCTTCGCATCCATTGGTTCCCTCGTTGCAGGGTTAAGGGGCGGGGGTACAGAGACGTCTGCCCGTATGTTGTACCACTTATCGGGCATCTCATCTTCTGGTAACATTATTTTACGGTGCATGAAAGTAGAAGCACGAAGATGTATTTTAAAGTAGAGATTTGCGATGGCGGGTTGGATAATTGGCAGGATATATGCTCTTTTCAGCCAATTGTTTCTCTGGAGATTATCGGGCTGTCAGGAATATGGGTCGAAAAATTTTCGAAATAATCTGTAGATGCATCTAAATCTCTTCAGCCGGTATCCATCTCCA
>CAYSPA010000033.1:0-12240 GCA_964432835.1 uncultured Thermoplasmatales archaeon
ATCAAAGAGTACAGGGCAAGATACAACATGACCCAAGAAGAACTTGCGAGGAAGGTAGGGGTCAGAAGAGAAACCATCGTCTTTCTGGAGAAAGGGAAGTACAACCCCTCGCTCAAACTTGCATACAGAATTGCAAAGGTTTTCAACACCTCTATCGAAGATATCTTTCTGTTTGATGATGAAAACCAGTAAATAAGAGATGGAGGTATATCCAGGATGAGCATGGCGGCGGTAGAAGTAAAAGACCTTGTCAAGGTATTCGACAGGATAAAAGCGGTAGATGGACTCAGTTTTCACATCGATGAAGGTGAGATCTATGGGCTCGTTGGACCAAATGGTGCAGGTAAGACAACGACTCTCAGAATAATAGCAACCCTGCTCTCTCCAACTTCGGGAGAGGTAAAGGTATTCGGGATCGATGCGAGTAAGGAACCGGAAAAAATCAGGGAATTGATAAGCTATCTCCCGGAGGAGGCGGGCGCCTACAAGAATCTCACAGGTATGGAGTATCTCGGGTTCATGGCCAAACTGTATTCCAGAAATCCTGCAGAAACGGGAGAGATTGTGGAAAGAGGAATCAGCATATCCGGTCTTGGGGAGAGATTGAACGATAAAATCAAAACGTACAGCAAAGGGATGAAGAGAAGATTGCTGATCGCGAGAGCCTTGATGAATCTTCCAAAGCTTGCCATACTCGACGAACCCACCAGCGGTCTTGACGTCATATATTCTTTTCAGGTGAGGGATACAATTAAAAGATTCGTCAAGGAGTACGGTATAACCGTTTTACTGTCCAGTCACAATATGCTGGAGGTAGAATATCTCTGCAACAGAGTGGGTCTACTGAACAGGGGCAGGATTGTGGCTGAAGGTTCTCCAGGTGAATTGAAAGCAAGTTACAATGCCTCGAATCTGGAAGAAGTATTTATGGAGGTGAGCAGATGATCAAGGGGCTGAAGGCGATCACCTCCAAGGAGATAAAGGAACTCGCGAGGGATCCGAGGATTATACTCGGTGTAACGGTGGCACCTCTCGTTATGTTTCTGATCATGGGTTATGCGATGCAGGGGATATTTAGCCAAGTGGAAAAGAGCATTGAGCAGATCGAGATAGGTGTGATCAACCTTGATAGAGGCGGACAGGGAAAGAGTTTGATAGAAAATCTGACCAAACTCGGCGTGAAAGTCACGGAACTGGAATCCGCCAAGGAGAGCGATGTGGTTCAGCAGATGAAGAAATACAATCTCACTACCATCCTGGTAATTCCCGAAAACTTCACCGAAAATATAGAGAATCACAAAGGCGTAATCGAGATGTATACCGTGTATAGAGGTGGTGTAACGGAGGGTGCCAAAGCAGGCAGAATATCTACGATTATCGAGCAGATCAAAAGAATCTGGTCACCAGATCCATTCACTGTTTCAGAAAACTCCATCGTTAAAGGAAAGATTATCCCCGTATCTCCAAACATACTTTCAGGATTGGTTATGTCCCAGAATATCACCATACCCATTGTCATTGCCATCATAACCCTTCTGTCCATGCAGCTTGCAGCAACATCGATAGCAACCGAAAAGGAGGAAAAAACCCTAGAGACTCTTCTCTCCCTCCCGATAAACCGTTTCTCCATCCTCGTTGGTAAGCTATTCGGCTCCGTTTTTGTTGCCATGATAGGTGCAGTGGCATATCTCGTGGGTTTCAACTATTACATGAGCTCGTTCAATGCGCCCGGCGCCGGGTACGTAGAGCTATCGGAAATAGGTCTAACCCCAGCACCAGCGGGTTATATTCTGATAGGTATCTCTCTTTTCGTAACCCTATTGTTTGCTCTATCTTTAGCAATCATAGCATCAGCTTTTACCGAGGATGTGAGAAGTGCGCAGGCACTCGTCGGGTATCTCTATCCGATTATCTTTATACCGATGTTTCTTCTCATGTATGCAGACATATCAACGTGGTCCCTTCCTGCCAAGATAGTCGTCTTTGCGATACCATTTTCTCAACCGGTTCTGGCGGTTAGGTGTACAATTTCTGGTGATTATCTGATTGTAATCGCTGGAATAATCTATGTCTCTCTCCTTACGATCGCGATCATGTATATCGCATCAAGATTCTTTGCAACCGAAAAGATACTGACAGCGAAACTTGCCCTGAAAAGGATGAGACGATGAGCGATTTATATTTCTGAGAATCTGGGGGCATGGGTCAATCTCTTTGCCTTTCCATTCAGGAAAACAAAATCATCTTCTATTCTTATTCCGCCGATGCTCTTGAGATAGATGCCCGGTTCTATGGTAAACGCGACACCGTTGGAGAAAATTTCTTTACAGCCCTTTCCAAGTCTGTATCCGTCATGGACTTCTAACCCTATGGTGTGTCCGAGAGAGTGAATGAATTTTCCTCTGAATCTTGTTCCGTTTATGTAACGCACCACTCTGTTATGGGGTTCCTCGAGTTTGACACCCTCTTTGATTGTATCCCTAGCAATCTGTTGCGCTTTCAGCACCACTTCAAACATCTCTTTTACCTTCTCATCCGCCTTTCCGTAAACAAAACTTCTCGTTATATCAGATATGTACCCTCTGTACCTTGCGCCAAAATCCAGAAGAACGATATCTCCTCTCCTCAGCCGTCTGTTACCCGGAACGTGATGGGGTATCGCACTGTTTTTTCCAAACGCTACAATACTGTCAAAAGCTTTATCATCTGCTCCATGCTCCTTTATCAACGTTTCTATCGTTATTGCCATCTCCCTTTCCCTGATACCATCCTTTAAATCGTCAACGACTTCATCGAAAACCCTGTCAACCACCCTGCACGCTTTCCTTATCATCTCTATCTCATGATCATCCTTGTTGAACCTGCACTTCATTATATGCCTTCCCACATCGACTAGTTTCTTTCCCCTCAGCCACCTTCTCAGTTTCCGGTAATCCGAATAACTTGTGGCCATGCCGTCAAAACCTACTTTCTTACATTCCTTGGTGAGTTCCTGCAATTTCTTCTTCAAATCATCGTTGTTTCCGAAAATCTCAACCTCTATATCATCGCTTTTAACGCGATCAAGACCTGCTGAGAGCAGAGCACATCTGTCTCTGAAAGCAACCGCAAAGCACCCCTCAAACAGACCACCGCTCAGTCCAGTTATATAAAAAAATGAGGGGATGGGCGGGGATCTATTCATCACAACTATACAGTCAACGCCTGCCGTAGAGAATATCTTCCTCAGTCTATCCTCGATTTTCAGCATCACCAACCCTTTTTATATCGTTCGTGTTCTCTTTATCTGCCCCTGTCGTATTTCTGGATGAGTTGCTTTAGCTGTTCCAGATTTTCCTTTATCGTGTTGACCTCCTTCATCTTCTCCTCTTCGAGCTGTTTTATGATCTCTGAGAGCGATGTCGTCAATCTGTATACGTGCACCGGTCTTCCTTTACCCTTCTTCTTTACGTCTCTTTTTGTTGCCCATCCCCTCCTTCTTAACTCCTGCATCGCTATGCTGACCTCGGGTTGCCTGAGGTTAGCCCCCCTCTCAACATCGGCCGACTTGCATTCCTCCACCTGGGAAATATAGAGGAGGGTTTTTGCCAGATTCTTTGGCATCCCTAGTTCCGTAAACAGCTCTACTATCTTCTCGTCGGAACCGTCTAATACAGGCTGCTTCTTTTGCTTCATTTTCTCCTCACCGATAGTGAAATAATTCTGCCCTATTTATAATTTTCTTAATTTTTGGCTTTACTTTCGCAATTTAACTTCGAGCTTTAAAAAATCTCTTGCGACTATGGAATTCTCAAAAATATTTTTTGCCTCCTCCTCTATCGCCCGATCATCGAGGTATCTTGGGCTTATGTGGGTCAGAACGAGTCTATCCACATTCGCTTCCTTAGCAATCTCCGCCGCCTGGCGCGCCGTGCTGTGACCGTACTCGATGGCAACATCTTCAAGGTCTGACAAAAAGGTTGCATCATGAATGAGGAGGTCGGCATTTCTTGCAAACTCCACAACCTTGTTGCACGGTTTCGTGTCTCCAGTGTAGACCACTTTGCGCCCGGGTCTTGGGGGTCCGAGAACCATATCCGGGGTGATCACTCTGCCATCCTTCAACTTTATACTTTCTCCTCTCTGCAACCTGCCGAAAAGAGGTCCTTCTGGAATTCCAAGCTCAAGAGCTTTTTTCTTGTTGAATCTCCCCGGTCTCATATCTTCTTCGAGCACGTAACCGAGAGCCGGCACATTGTGCTCCACCCTGAAAGGTCTGACACTGTATCCATCGAATCTTATCTCATCCCCTTCGTCAACATCCTTACCCACGATTTCATAGGATGGTCTGAAATAACCGAGATTCTTCACGATCTCCACGATTCTGCTGATGCCTCTTGGTCCGTAGATGGTAAGTGGCTCTTTTCTATCGTTAAGCTGCATCGTTTGTATCAGTCCCGGGAGTCCAAGGAAATGGTCACCATGAAAGTGAGAGATGAATATGCTCTTTATCTGCATGTAACTGAGCCCTGATCTCTGTATCTGTCTCTGTGTACCTTCTCCACAGTCAAAGAGTAAGATCTCTCCTCCCCTCTTCACCGCTATGGCCGAGACGTTTCTCTTCACCGTCGGCCAGCTTCCCCCTGTTCCAAGGAATATCACGTAGAGCTGCACCTTTCCATGAATCTCTAAACAGAATAAAACTATTTCTTAAAAATAGAAGCTTTTCACTTCCTGAAAACACAGATATACCTTATCAGGCTCTTGTGCACCCGGAATGGATGAACCTCGATCAGATCAAGATATTCACTGCCAATCTTTATGGATTCCGTGCTCGGTATCGCACACACAAGTTTACCTCTCTGCTTTAAAACATTCGAAATCGCAAAAAAAGCCCTGTTGTATAAACTCTCCACAGGTTCCCTTTTTGTGGTCGATGCCTTTCCGTAGGGAAAATCGGTCACCACCGCATCCACCTTACCAAAAACCTCGATATCACCCACATCTAGAGCTTCTATCTGAAAGTCGTGTAATCCGTAATGATGCAGATTCTCTTTACATCCCTCCGCTATCCACCTCTGCACATCACTCCCCAGAATCTTCGCTCCAACAAGACCCGCTTCTATCAGCATTCCTCCAGTTCCACAGAAAGGGTCCAGCAATTTTTCTCCTTCTCTTATCCCGGAGAGATTCACCATGGCGCGCGCCAGGCGCGGATGCATGGATATGGGCAAAAAGAAGGGTCTCCTGTCTGCTTTCCTGTTTTCGTACTCTCCCCTGTCTATCTCCATCAGTTTCTTACACACAAACCATCTGTCATCTGAAAGAAGCAACCTTATCTCAGTATCCGGGTTTTTGAGATTTACCTTCGCATGCTCTGCATATATGGCGCCAACCTCTCTTTCGAGCTCCTGAGAAATGCCTTTCCTTCTGCTTCTGTTTTCGCATTCCACTTTAAAACTCCCTTCCATATTTGGTATCTCGCTCTCTCTCACGGTTTTCAACAAACTGGATTTTGAAGGTTCCGATGAGAAAAGATATTCATTCACGTAATGGGTAAAGGCCAGTCTTTTGGAAATCCTTATTATCTCCTCTCTGTCCATATCAACGGTAATTATCAAAAAATTTCCAAAAATAAGCGTGCAACCAGTGTTTCCAAGGGGAAGAAGATGTAATATCTCGGATATGGGTATGGAGGGATGCTCGCCCGATATCTCAAATATGTATCTCGGCATGGGTCATTTCTTTTTATCAGTATCTGCTTCCGTTATGCTATGGTACTGGCTTGCCCTGTAATACTTGCATATAAGGTGGTGCAGGGTAATTTCTCCAATCAGCTTTCCCTCATCATCAACAACCGCAACCCGTCTTATGCGGTATTTCTTCATTCTCAACAGAACATCGGATATTTTCTCATCGGCTTTGCATGTTATGGGCTTCTCCGACATGATATCTTCTGCCTTCGATACGATGCCAAATTGAAGGGATCTGAGGTCGGGTTTTCCAAACATGTATGGTGGGAGATGCGGCGGCGAGAGAAGAGAAAGAGTATCATGTTCTGTTATAACACCAACGAGTCGTCTGTTCTCCTTACTATCCACAACCCACACATGGTTTTTTCCACTCAGTATGGAAAGAACAGTGACTATATCTGTACCCTTCTCAACAACGGGCAAATCCCAGTACCTGTGATCCATAAGGTCCTTTACCTTGAGGTCATAGAACTCCTTTATCAATCTATCCTTTTTCATCGAATCCGATTATTCGAACCCAATATTTAAAAGTATGCGATTTAGCCCTCTTCAATCCATCTGAAAAATTCGTCCAGTCCTTTTCCGGTTTTTGCATCGGTGAAAAAGATGGTCGTATTTGGACATATACTGCTTGCATCTCTTTTTATCGTATCAATATCCACGTCCACATATTCAGCCAGATCCACCTTGTTGACAACTATTACATCGGATTGCTGAAAAATCAGAGGATGTTTTCTTATCATATCATCCCCCTCGGTGACAGATACTATGCAAACTCTCCTGTGTGTTCCAAGCGGAAAATCGGCAGGACATACCAGATTTCCTATGTTCTCTATAAAAAGGTAATCAATCTCCTTGAGATTTATCTTCTCCAGAGCGTGAAGAACCAGATGAGCATCGAGATGACATTCTTTACCAGTGTTTATATTCACCACATGGGGTGTTAATTTTTTTATCCTCCTGAAATCATCATCACCTGTAACATCCCCGGTTATTACTCCAACCTTTTTATTGCGTAGCTCTATAAATCTCTCTATAAGCAGGGTCTTTCCCGAACCTATGGCACCCATAAAATCGAAGGACTTTATGCCGTGTTTATCCAAGAGTTCGAGATTCCTGTCCGCGAGTTTTCTGTTTTCCTCGAAGATGTCCCTTCCTATTTCCAGATTCACATCATGCATGGATTGTGAATATCCTCACACCCTTTATGCATTTTCTTTTCCCCATCTCCCTTGCCAGTTTTTTAACCCTCTCTGAATGCCCGCTGAATACGAATATCCAGAGATAATTGAGAGAATCGATCCTCACATGGAAGGAAGATTTGATAACATCCACAAACCCGTTTTCCACATCAAAGAGAAAATTCATTTCTTTATCCCTTCTGCAACACACGATCATCACACCAGATATATCTCCCTCCAGTTTTGTCCATCTGTTTACAGATATATACTCATAAAGCGCCTCCGCCACCGCCCTTGACCTCTTTTTCTCTCCAACGATTTCTCTCACGTTTTCGAATTCTTTAAAGAGTATCTCCGGTATGCTAACGCTGATTCTTTTTATCCTTTCCATATTACGTCCAATCATAAAACCAGATAAAAGTATTACGAAAAGAAAAATTTTTAATACTAATTTCTGGTTTTTCCCGATAGGTGAGAGGATGGCGTGTTTCCTGGTCCCGGCTGCAGAAGCGATAGTGACAAGCGCAATTCAGAAAGTAGCTGGTAAAGAAAAAACAAAGAGATACAAACTTGGCTGGCTTAACGCAATGCTCTGGGGTGGAGTATTCTTACTCGCTGTAGAGCACATCTGGCATGGTGAGGTAGTTCCATGGCCTCCATTCCTGACGGCGATGAGAAATCCGCAGGATACCGCTATCATGCTGCACGAGATGGTCACAAATGGACTCGCGATGGCCATCGCTATAACGATTGTGTGGGCAATAATTGTCGCAATCACGATCACCATGGAAAGCAAACTTCGAAAAGCAAAAACCGTAAGGAGTTGATACCATGTGGTTGATCATTCTCGCAATAGCTGCCGTAATATCCACCGCTCTATGGTATTTTAAGGATGAAGGGAGATACAAACTTGAGTTACTCAGTCTCATATTCTGGGGAGCGACAGTGATGGTTTTCGTTGACCATGCGATGGGAATCGTAGAAGACGCTTTCGCTGGACACGAAGTCGAGTTCATAGAAGTTTCACCATCTGCCTTCCTGCTTGGCGTTTTCCTGGTCTGCATGGGAATAGCCCTGTGGGAGGTCTACCTGCTCCTCAAAAAGCCACGCATGATTGCGAGTGGAGAAAGGACCAGGTAGTAAGAGACAACGAAACCACCACTCCCTCTCTATTTTTCTCCGGACAACTTCTTTATGTAGCACTCCTTACCGCTTATTATCTCGACTTCTCCTTTGCATTTCGGGCAGAAAAGCAAAGGAAACAGATGATCGACTTCTTCCAGATAATCTATCCCGCCCTCATATCCGCATTCCCTGCACTTAACCATGCTTTTGATTATCTCTATTTTCAATTTCGCCTTCTTCAGAACGCCCCTCTTCAGCACATCGAAACAGAATTTGAGTTGCTCTGGGGAAAGCATGGTCAGCTCTCCTATGCATATCTCAATTTCATTCACCTCTTTCAATCCATGCTTCTCCGCTTCCTCGATGGCGATATCAACTATGGATCGCATCGTCGAAAACTCATGCATACATATCCCCAAATATCTTCAGAATCTCTTCCGCCTCATTTTCGGGTATTACTCTTATCGCAAACCCAACGTGCACGATAACCCAGTCACCTTCTCTCGCATCGACCAAGGATATATCGACCTCTTTCTTTGTACCTCCTCCGTAATCAACGATCGCTTTGTTTCCCTTCACCTCGATGATCTTCCCCGGAACAGCCAAGCACATTCTTAGATGTATGTAAGCGGGGAGTTTTTCTACTTTTCTGTTAAAGATATTCTTTGCAAGACCTGGAAGCTATATCTGTTGAGGCAAAGGACGATAAAACGTGTATAGACAAAGTAGAGATGTATCTGAACAACAATCTCATGAGAACAGACCGTTCAAAACCATATACCTAGAACCGGGACGATTCGGGGTTTGGGATATACTCAATCAGAGCAGTAGTCCATGATGGCTTCCTACGGCATTCATCATCTTCTCTCAAGTGCTCAAACTCATGTAGACTTAATTTTAATCCATTCGCATGATACCGCAGTATATTCCCTGACCAAAGGATACGCCGCCGTCGCCGCAGGGCACCTTCTCATTCTGGTAAAAGTTTAGTCCCTCTCTTTTCACCCTTCTCGCTATCTCCGTTGTGATGAAATCGTTGTACGCGCACCCACCGCTTATCCCTATATTTTTTACTCCCTCTGAATCCGCTTTTTCGATGGCCAGTTCAGCCAGCGATGTGGCGATGTATTTCTGTGCTGTAAAAGCTAAATCTTCTCTGCGGTATCTTTTCAGATTCTCGAAGATCTCCTCGAAAATCTCCTTTACCACGATTTTATCTCCTTTGATCACCGGTTCGATCTCCATAGCTTCTTTACCACTGGCTGCAACTGCCTCCAGCTTCATTGCGGGCTCTCCCTCATAACTTCTGTAATGACATATATCGAGCAGAGCGGATATCCCATCGAGAAATCTACCACAGGAGGAAGTGAGAATATTTCCTTTTTGTCTCAGCATAACCTCTATTTCCCTTTCGCCATGTGGAAAAGCATCCTTTCTTTCGATGAGCCAATCCTCGACTTTCTTTCCGAGAATTCCGGCCACCACCCTCAAAGGATAATACGTGGCTCTATCTCCACCCAAGAGCGGAAAGTACTCTATATGCCCCATCCTTTTGAAATCCCTTCCAGCATATATTATCTCTCCACCCCATGCCTGTCCATCCAGTCCATACCCATATCCATCTATGGCTATGCATATGCTCTCATCGAGTCCATGCTCCCCGATGAGAGATGCGGCGTGGGCAAAATGATGCTGAACCTCAATGACCTCTATCTCTTTTTCTTCAGCGATCTCTCTCGCCAGTTGAGATGTCTCAAAAGCGGGATTCAGGTCGCATGCTATCACCGAGGGCTCAACACCAAGCAATCCGCAGAGATGCTGAAAGCAATCTTTCAGATACTCGAGCGTATCGTATTTTGATGTATCTCCAATGTACTGCGAAAGAATGGCTTTATTTCCGGTCATGAGACAGATGGTGACATCTAACTCCGGTCCCAAGGCGGCGACATCTCTCTTAAAATTAATATGGACATCCAGCGGAAGGGGTACGTACCCCCTTGACCTCCTCAAGAAGGAAACTTTTCCGTTTACGACCCTCACCACGGAATCGTCGCATCTCTGGTGAATCTTTCTGTTGTGAATCAGAAAACAATCCGCATCTATCTTATTCATCTCCCTTTCATCTTTAAGTATGGGATTTCCTGGATGATTTGCGGAGGTCATAACGATAGCATCTGTCTCGAGATGATCAAACAGAAGATGGTGCAGTCCCGTATATGGAAGCATCACCCCTATTGTGTGTAGCCCGGGTGAGACAAATCTCGAAAGTTTTTCGCCCTTCTTTCTCAGCACGACAATCGGTCTCGAGAAGGATGTCAGCAACTTCTTTTCCAGATCGTCTATGTGGGCTATCCTTTCAGCACTATCTATATCTCGCACCATGACGGCAAACGGCTGAGAAGGTCTACCATATATCTCTCTCAATCTACCCACCGCTTCATCGCTTTGAGCATCAACCGCCAGATGAAAACCGCCTATACCCTTGATGGCAACTATATGTCCCCGCTCGATCTCTTTCGCCGCCCGCCCTATGGCTTCTTCCCCTTTTTCGATGATGGCATTGTCCTTTACGAGGAATATCTCCGGTCCACACTTTCTGCAGGCAACCGTCTGGGCGTGGTACCTTCTATCAACGGGATTTTTGTATTCCTTTTCACAATCCTCGCACATCGCAAATTCATCCATCGTTGTATTCCCTCTGTCGTAGGGAAGTTTTCTGATTATCGTGTATCTTGGACCGCAGTGGGTGCATGTTATGAAGAAATAGCGATATCTCCTGTTATTCCCGTCGTACATCTCCCTGAGACACTCATCGCATATCGCTATATCCGGAGGAACGATCGCGCCCTTCTCTTTTCTCTCTCCGGTGCTTTTCTCTATGAAAAAATTCTCGTATCCTCTGTCCTTTTCCTCCCTGATATCCATTTTTTCTATCTGGGAAAGTGGAGCATTTTTCAGTTCTTTCAGGAAACCTTCTATATTTCCTCCTTCAACAAAAATCTCCACGGTTCCGTCTCCAACATTCCTCACATAGCCCTTCAAACCATGCTTGACAGCGATTCTGTAAACAAAGGGTCTGAAACCTATACCCTGAACCAGCCCCTTTGTCCTTATCAATACACCCATCAGATATCCTCCCTGAGATAATGGAACCATGCAGAGCATGCACCTTCCGAAGAGACCATACACGGTCCTTTGGGATCATCGGGTGTGCAGGCTTTTCCAAACAGAGGACAATCCCTTGGCAATTTCTTGCCCAGAACAACATCCCTGCAGGAACAGCCGGGCGGAATATCGTTTTCCTCGTTTTTTATCTCCAGACCATAAAAATGTACGGCATCAATATCCCTGGATCTAAGATAAAATCCCGATTTCTCTATCTCGCCTATACCTCTCCACCACGCTTTATCGATATACATATGCTTTTCCATCAGCATCTTTGCTCTGGTATTGCCATGCTCCGTCACGATACCGCGATATACATTTTCCAGCTTCGCTTCACCGTTTCTTATCTGCAGAATCAGCCTGTATATCGCCTCGAGAATCTGCCCGGGGGTAAATCCCGCTATCACGGTTGGAATTCCATAATCTTCCGCGAATCTCTTCCATGCCATGGATCCGGTTATGGTTGATACGTGTCCCGGTGCAATGATTCCATCTAACATCACATCCTCATCCCTTATCAGCAAATCGAGTGCCGGTGGAGTTAGCTTATGAGCGGTGAGAATCTTCAGATTATCCGGTACACCCCTCTCGAGGAGCCCGGCGAGCGGCGCCGTCGTTGTTTCAAATCCAACGGAAAAGAAAACAAAATCTTCATTGCTCTTCGTTGCAATAGAAAGCGCATCGAGAGGGGATGTTACAACCCTGACTTTTGCTCCCATCGCTCTTGCTTTTTCCAGGGATGTTGCTTTTCCATTTATTCTTATTGGTACTCTCATCATATCTCCGTAGGTCAGAACGTTGATTCCTCTGCTGGCAAGTTCGATGGCTATTCTTATTTCTCCCTCTCCACACACGCATACGGGACATCCGGGACCCGCTATCAGTTCTATCCACTCTGGAAGTACCGATCTTATACCGTGCCTGCTTATCTCGTGCTCGTGTGTACCGCAGAAATTCATTATCTTTATTTTTCTCCCGGGATTCATTTTCCTGATATTTTCCAGCACTTCCATAACTCCAGTCACCATAATGTTTCC
>CAYSPA010000034.1:0-11681 GCA_964432835.1 uncultured Thermoplasmatales archaeon
TAGTGTATCCCCCATCAAAAACAACCGTGGGGAACCCCTGCACACCGAGTTCTGCGCATCTATCTCGGATTTTAGGATTCTTATCGTATACAAGTGTGACGTAAATAAAGGGATAATTATGAGAGCTGTATATCTGTTGAAGTTGGGATGAAACGGGAGGACAATAAGGACAGTATGAAAGACTACAATATTCTGCAAAAACCGTGTGAGTGTAACCGTTTGTTTCCCTTTCGGTGGAGGTCTCAGATGCGAATGAATTTACCAGAAAGGCTGCAGGTAGTATGAGGGAGATGACCAAAAAGAATGTCAGCATCCAGCGAGTGCCTTTCCCATTCATGATTAATATAATGGAGAGATTATTTAAAAAGTTTTGCAAATTGAGAGAAACGATCCACAAAGTAATTATAAGGGATATGGATGTTTAACTAAAAGTTAGCATGAAACTCGTGATATGCGAAAAACGCACGGCGGCGAACAGGATAGCATGGATACTATCTGGAGGTAAATTCAAAACCCTTAAATTCGGTAAAATCCCTTACTACTCCTTCGAGAGAGATGGAGAGAACTGGGTTGTGGTTGGTCTGAAGGGTCATATAATCTCTCTCGATTTTCCCAGAGAACTAAACAGGTGGAATTCCGTTCCCCTGGAGGAACTGATATGGGCTGAGCCCGTAAAATTTGTATCGGAAAAGGGTATAGAAAAACTTCTGGAAAAGTTTGCTAAGGAGAATCCGGAGATCATAATCGCGACAGACTATGACAGAGAGGGAGAGCTTATAGGTGTCGAGACGATAGAACTTCTGAAAAAGCGCAACAAAGATCTTGGGAAGGTGAAAAGGGCGAGATTCAGCGCTCTGACCAAGGAGGAGATAGAAAGGGCTTTTTCCAATCTGGTGAATATCGATTATAATCTGGCGAGGTCTGCGGAAGCAAGGCAGTTCATAGATCTCATATGGGGTGCTACGCTGACGAGATTCATATCCATTTCTGCAAATAAGCACGGAAAAGAATTCCTGTCAATTGGAAGGGTTCAATCTCCAACCCTCGCCATGATCGTTGACAGAGAAAAGGAGATAAGGGAATTTGTTCCAAAACCATTCTGGCAGATTGTAATAACCTTCGAGAAGGATGGTGAAAAGTTCCAGGCGGTGTATTCGGGTGGCAACATCTTCGATGAAGGGGTTGCAAAAAGGCTGTACGAGGAAATAAAAGATGAGAAGGTTGGCGTGGTGGAGAATTATACAGAGGATGAAAAAAGAGAACCTCCTCCGCCGCCTTTTGATACGACCTCGTTTCTGGCAACCGCGTCTTCAATGCTGAAGATATCCGCAGCGAAGGCGATGGAGATAGCCGAGAATCTCTACATGAATGGATGGATATCCTACCCAAGAACCGACAATACCGTTTATCCAAAATCCCTGTCCACCGGAAAATTGCTGAACGTTCTCTCTCGCCTATATCCCAAAGAGGTGGATTTTGTCAGAAATAACCGGAGAAAAATTCCAACGAGGGGTAAGAAGGAGTCAACGGACCACCCGCCCATTCACCCGGTTGATTGTCCTCCAATGGACAAGCTGGGTAAAGAGCATAGAATGATTTATGACCTCATAGCCAGGAGATTTTTTGCGACTTTAACCAAGGATGCCTTGGTGATGTGTAAAAGGTGTACCATAAGAGTTGGTGGACTCGAATTTGCGAGTGAGGGTAAAGAGAACATAGAGAAGAACTGGAAAGAAGTGTATCCCGTTAGAGAACACTGGAAGAGGTTACCCAGACTGGGTATTGGGGAAGAGCTGAAGATAGTATCTTTGAATCTGGTAAGGAAGGAAACCAAACCACCAAAGAGGTTTACTCAGGGTAGTCTGATATCGGAAATGGAAAAACGCGGTCTCGGAACAAAATCAACGAGGCACGATATAATCAAGAAACTGTACAGCAGAAAGTATGTTGTCGGTTATAATATGATACCAACGGAGAGTGCTTTCGCTGTTATAGAAACGATAAAGCCATACGAGATATCGAAGCCCGATATGACCGCACAACTGGAAAGAGACATGGATGAGATAGCGGAAGGGAAGAAAGAATGGGTCGAGGTTGTGAAGAGGTCGAGGGAACTTCTTGATGGCGTTTTGAAATCCCTCAGAGAAAACGAGAAAACTATAAGGGAGAATTTGAGAATGGCGATAAGGTCTCAGAATGTCATAGGAAAATGCCCGAAATGTGGAAAGGATATGGTTATAAGAGTTTCTTCCAATGGAAAGAGATTCGTCGGATGTACCGGTTTTCCGGATTGCAGAGTTACATATCCGCTGCCGCAGAGGGGATACATAGAAAAAACCGGAAAAAGTTGTAAACGCTGCGGTGCACCGCTGATAAAGATAAAGGGTAGAGAAATCTGTATCAATCCGGAATGCAACGGTAAGCTTTAAACAAGAAATCTTTTAAATTCTTCCTGACAGAGATTTTTCCGATGAACTTATCAAAAAATTCCGCCATAACAGTTATTCTATGCATAGTCCTCATTACCATAATCTGTATACCGACGGATTCCCTCTTGTCTTTTCTGAGAGTGGGACATTTCTCCGATGATAAGACGATATCTCCCGTGGAAGAGGATGTCAACAAGACAGTGAACGAAAAGGATGATCTTGTTATAATAGAGGGTATAGAAAAGATAGAAGGTGATGCTCAAATTGATATTATGAAAATCGATGACGACTACTTTTTGTTTACACGGTGTACCCATCCGCAGGTGGTAAATTATGGCGAGAAGGTTCTGGCAATCTGCAGATACGTCGGAAATTATCAGGATGTATGTCTGAGATACTCTCTCGATCATGGAAAGAAATGGTCAAATATCCTTGTGCTGAAGGGTTCAAAGGAACTGGGATGTGATTTTCTCTCATCCAATCAATCGAAACCTTCACTGTCTATTGGATCAGATGGTTATGCCATGGCTGTATTCTGCTCCCAAGATGTTTCCTCGGGATTCTACATACTTGAATTTCGAGATGTGGGAGACCCTTCGAAGTGGGTGCTATCTTATATCGATCTCTCCAACATTCAAAGGGGGGATTTTCTGTATAGAATAGAGAATCTACATGACTTGAGCGCGGATATGAACAGCGACAATGAGGTGCTCATAGCGGGCATCGGAGACGCGGTCAATATCTCGTCAAACCACGTCACACGCGATACACCCGTGATTCTGTTCAGCAGCGATGGGAAGAATTTTGAATTGGTTTTTTCGGAAGACACGCCCTATCAGAATATAGGACTGGAAAAGACATCTGTTTCTATTGACGAAGGTGCATACGTGTGCTACGAGGTCAGAGGCAGTGGTATACTATGTCTCTACTTTCCAGACAAGAATTTTATGGATGGATGGGAGGATTTCAGCGTGGAAAACACCGATCTGACGGTCTACAAGAATCCTCATGTATACACGTGGAATGATCACGCCATAATCATACTGGAAAGCATAACGAAAGATAACGGCGATATAGGATTTTTTCTGACTCTCGACTCCGGCGGTAGCTGGGCGCCGGGCGTGGTGGATGTTGCAAGTTCAGATTATGATGAGAGAATGCCCGCTCTCTGTATCAGGGACGAGAAATTTGTGCTTTCTTTCGAGAGAGGATACGATGTTTACGTGACAGAATCCCCCGACCTGGAGACATGGACAGAACCAAAGAGAGTGAATTCGGCCGGTGGAGATATCTATCCATACTATGGATTCTCCGATTTTGGAAACGATTATGGCATGATATGGGGTGAGATATATAAAGGAAAGCCAGTGATAAAGTTCTCTGAAGATTCTGCAGATGTGAGGGAGGGTCTCCCCGATATTCTTATCGTGGAAAATAGCGTTAATCTCTGTAATAACAACAGTTTGATTTTGAAGAAGACCAACAACATACTGTCTTTTGAGATTGAAAATGCTGGCTCTGCGGATGCGGGTGATTTTATAATCGAAATCTACATGAGAAGAAAAAATGAGAACGAAATTACCCCCATAGCCTTTAAGGAAATATATGGACTGAAAAGCGGGGAGAGGGTGAGGGTTAACATAACCCTTTTTGATACGAATCTGAAAGATATGGTTAAAGCCCTGATCCTTTTTGTCAGGGTTGATTCCCTTATAATAAAGATGGACTCCTCAAATGAGATATATGAGGATAACGAGAGCAACAATGAACTGGTACTGAAGGTCAATTACAGCTCTATCTTTCCGAGGTTTTCATGGCTTGAAAATGCAATCAACAATCTGCTCAACGGGAAAAAAGAGGGAGAGTATCGGGATGCTGAACAGCTGATCGCTCAGGTGCTATCGGAATACATATCAGAATAATTTTTCTTTTATTTCATCGGGTTTAATTACACCTCTCTCCGTTATAAAAGCTGTAACATATCTGGCAGGCGTCACATCAAAAGCCGGGTTTTTGACCTTCACCCACTCGGGAAAAATATCCACGCCCCTTATTCTTTTAATTTCGTTCTCCCCCCTCTCTTCTATAACTATCTCCTCCCCTCCACCAAGGTTTCTATCAAATGTCGAGAGCGGCGCCGCAACGTAGAATGGAATGTTATTTTCCTTAGCGAGAACCGCCTTTTCATAGGTTCCTATCTTGTTCGCAAAATCTCCATTCATTGCAATTCTATCCGCACCAACTAGGATCATATCAATTTCTCCCTTTTCCATGAAATAACCGGCAGCATTGTCGGGTATCACAACATGCTCTATCTCCTCGTTCTTCAATTCCCATGACGTGAGAGAGCCCTGCAATCTCGGGCGGGTTTCGTCCACGTACACGAAGATTTTCTTTCCCCTCCTCTTTGCCACCCTCATGGGAGATAGTGCCGTGCCATAATCGACTGTCGCGAGGGCGCCGGCGTTGCAGTGAGTCAGTATTCTCGCACCATCCTGTATGAGAGTTTCCCCATATTCACCTATCTTCCTGCACTTATCGATGATCTGTTCAACATACTTTTCTGCGGCATCAAGTGGATCCTCCCCTCCCTCAATTTTTCTTCTCATATATTCCAGAGCGTGGAAAAGGTCATGGGCGGTTGGTCTGGTATTTGCAAGTTTGGTGAAAGCTGTCTCTATTTCTCCTTTCTCCGCGAGAGCGATACCATACGCGGCGGCGCAGCCGATTGCGGGCGCTCCTCTTACAACCATATCCTTTATGGCAAATGCCACATCATCAACACATCCCGCTTCAAATATGGAAAATTCAAAGGGCAACTTCCTCTGGTCTATCATCAGCAGTTTTCCATCTTCGAACCAGAGGGAGCGGTATTCTTTTCCATTCACCTTCATGTATACTAGATACATCTATCCATGCATAAACTTTCCTCAATCCGCCGTTACATTTATCATTGCTGGATCGGACAATACACGAGGAGTTGTCTCCAGCCATGCCCTGATAGTGTATGTGCCCTCGATCGATGGTTTCCATTCATCGGTGAGAAGAGTTATCGTCTCTTTCGGTTTTATGGTCAGTGTGGTGATCACTTGGATAAAATACTTTCCTTCTGACCATCTGTAAACCTCTGTACCATCTGGATCTACGATCGAAAAGTCTCCTGTTTTTGCGGTTGGAAAGGTCAGGTTTATGAGCCGATCGCCGATATTGGTCACGGAGACCGATATATTCACGGTTTCATTCACGGATACATTGTATCTGTCGAGTGTCACGCTCACAGTTAGATTCTCCAGAGGTGGTCTGTTAACAACGGGAATATCAACGAGGGTAAGGATACCCACTCTTTTGATGGAACCGGGTTCTGGAGAGACGGTTATTGGTAAGATGGCATCGTAAACATCCTGTGGTATAAAAGAGATGAGCCGGGTATGGATCCCATAGTTCGATGGTGAAAACCAGTATTTATTCCAGTGTTCGATTAGTTCATTTATTTCTGCATCGTCCAAGCCCGCCGCCAGGCATCTACCATGAATGATATTTATAGCGGTTTTGTTGTCGATTTCTTTTCCTTCCTCTATAGAGACTGCTGTCTCCGGCTCTATCTTTTCAAAATAAAGGATCTTGATCAGGTCGTCATCTCCCGTCCAATAGATTCCATAATCCGCATAGACAAAGATAACATCGGCGAGGGTGTACTTCTCCAGATTTCTTATGTTGACATCTGGAGTACCGTAGGTATAGGTCACGTTGGCGATAACCGGTGAGTCCATCTTGATGATACCCTCATAGAACAGATGCTTGTATTTCGTTCCATTTGGAACGAGTATCTCATCGTCCACGACCTTTACATCCCATGTTAAACCATCCTCGCTCGAGTTGCCCGCGGGTATCATTTTCTCGATGGTTATGTTTTTGATGGATACGCTCACGTCACTCTCCCCAACACCATGGAAGTATATGACCGGTTTCTTGACGTACACGATCTCCGGAGATCGTGTTAGAGAAGACGTGGTGGTGTTTCCATATTCCTGTAGAAAAACGCCCCACTCGTGGATCTCAAATTTTCCGGCGTTGTTGATTGTACAACCGCTGATAAGCAGGATACCCATGATAGAGAGAATCAAGAGATATTTCTTCATGCACCCATACAAGGCTACCGTGTCTTAATAAGTTTACGCCGAGGGGGAGATTCGAACTCCCGCGGGGCAACGCCCCACAGGCTCTCCAGGCCTGCGCCGTACCTGACTGGGCCACCTCGGCAGAAACAGTAAGAAATAGATAACGGGTTTTAACGTTTTTTCCACATGGGTGGATATGTTCCCCTCTCCATGACAACCCTCTCGGGTATAACACAGACTCCGGTATCACGAATTAGCATCTCCTCCGTGCTCATGTTCGCCTTTCCGATCATAACAGCTTCTCCCTTGAGGGTCATAACAGCGACCACATCTCCTTTTTTGATACCCGAATCGACTTCCAAAACCCCGGGTAAAGTCAGACTGGCTCCATGACAGAGGGCATCTACTGCGGAATCCCTGACCACGATCTTTGGAAGATGGTCGAGCATTCTTTCTATCGGTTTTATACATCTCCTTATCTCCTCTTCGTAGCCATCCTCTCTCCACAGTTCATATGCATCCTTGAGGTCGTGGAGGGTAACGCTTTCTTCCTCGCTCAGTGTACCCACCCTTGTTCTCCTGAGTTCCTGCATGTGTGCGCCGACACCAAGTTTCTTTCCTATATCCACGCATAGCCTTCTTATGTAAGTACCTGCCTCGCAACCCACTCTGAACAGAACATCCCTTCCCTCAATTTCAATTATATCAAGATAATATATTCTTCTCTTTCTCCTCGCTCTCTTTACCGCGGATTTTACGGGTGGCACCTGATAAATCTCTCCAACAAATTTCTCAAATACCGCTCTGAGTATATCCTCGCTCACTTCCCTGTGGAGTCTCATTATTCCAACATATTCTTTTCCAGCCGTCAGCAAAACCTTGAGCAATTTTGTTCCCCTGTTAATAGCTACGGGCAATACACCTGTAACCCTTGGATCAAGAGTTCCACCGTGACCAACATTTTTAGCGCTCAGTATCTCCCTCACCCAGGAAACGACCTGATGAGAAGTGGGGCCGGAGGGTTTGTCAAGATTGATCATTCCCATCTCCAGAAGTTCTTCCACGCTCCTGTCTTCTGGTTTCTTCCCATACAGAGGGTTGGTTTTTCCAAAGGCTCTGACGAGCCTCTGTCTCTTTTTACATGATGGAAGGGTTCCTTCTTTCATATTTCCCCTTTGGTTTTCAGTTTCTCGATAATGATGTCAACTATCTCTTCGGGAGTTTTATCGCTTGTATCTATAACCAGATCATAAATAGATTCATCGTTGATATCTATGCCATAAAACTCTCTGTATCTTTTGGCTTCGCTTCTTTCCCGCTCAAGGGTTTCTTTCAGTTTTCTATCCCTATCGCCTCCTTCTCTCTTCAGTATCCTCTCTATCCGTGTATCGATGTCTGCTTTGAGAAGGACTTTGAATGCGGGTATGTTATTCATATGGGCGATCCAGCCTGCAAGACGTCCCTCGAGTATGATGTTTCCTTTTTCCAGTATCTCCTTCTGATACTCATCCAGTTTTTTATCCACCTCGGGATTTTTTTCGCAGTATTTGCTGAATTCTGAGAGAGACATCCCCCTTTTTTCAGCCTCCCGTCTAAATATCTCCCCCGCATAGATGTATGGCAGATTGAGTTTCTCCTTGAGGAGCAGGGATACGGTCGTTGTTCCCGCGCCTGGCGCGCCACTTATGGTTATGATTGGCATTCAATTCCGAGAACCCTTCGCGATATTTATCTTTTTGTGACTTCGAAAGTTATCCAGATGTGTGCAACCACTTTCCAGATACCTTAAGGTACTTCAGAATCTGTCTGAAAACCTGCCCCACAACTGTCGTGAAAACTATGTAAAACAGGAACCAGTTTGAGATGATTACAAAATTCCTCCCAGTGAGTGAGACTACATCCGCCCATGGTGTGGTAAAATAGAAGTAGGGTACTCTCTGTAAAAAAGACATGAGCCAGATGAATATTGGAGTTATAAAAATGAGAACGAGAACCATCTGTTTGGTTATTCCGCTGGTCGATTGGGATTGCACCTCCAAAATCTTCGGTTGCAGTTTCATAAGTTTTTTGATTTTTTCTGTATCCTTTTTTTCTCTGGCTTTCTTTAGTTCTTTCTGAAAATACTCTGCCATTTTCTGCGCCCTCGCCTGCGCCTTCCAGTCCATGAAGATGTTGGTGAATATTGAGCTCAGGATTACCACTATGATACCTGCTATGGATATGGTGAGAAGAGGATAAGTTGCGTCGAAGCCTATAAGAGGATAGAGTACGGAGTCGAGGGCTGTGGCTATGGAGAGTCTGACACTCGGTAATGCTATGAGCATCATCATCAAAAGCACGAGTGTATATGGCAGCAGGAAATCTCTCATCTGGGATGAAGATTGTTGGGTTTCACTCTTCATACAATCCCTTCAAAACGGGTTCGGCCTGTTTTACGGCCTCATCCAGAGCATTATCATGATTCTGTACGATCTTGACCGTTGCTCCGGTCAGAGCTGCATACGCCATCGCTATCGCTCTATTTATCTGCTGATGCTCCGCTATTTCCTCTATACTGTCCGGGTCTCTCTTTCTCGTTTTATCCTTCTGTCTCCTGTTGTATATCTCTTCGGGATTCGCCTCCACCACGACTATTGTTCTGGGTTTCAGTTTCGTTATGACCCACTCCGGGAGACCCGGCATGTAACCCTGTGGTGTCTTTATGGTACAGTGCGTATCCACTATCACATTTCCCATCTTTGCAACCTCTTCTGCCGTTTTTATCTGGAGTTCCCTCTGTTTTTCAAGGGGTAGTTTTCTCATCTCATCTCTATCGTTCGCCCAGCCGAGTTTCTTTGCTATTTCTATCATCACGGTACCAAAGGTGACGAACTTTATATCCATGCCTTCAGCTGCTTTTTGCATTACCGTTGTCTTCCCGACACCGGGGATGCCAGTAACAACTATCACTCCCATCTCAAATCACCCTCTGCCGAAGAATTTTCTCAACACGGGATGCATATCCATGGCCTGCTCTCTCGCTATATCTTCATAAAGTCTGATCAGTATACCAACCATCAGGAGAACACCGGTACCCGTCGTTCTACCTACGGTTCCGACGGCATCCGCAAATACGGCGAGCGCACCAACGGTTGCGGCACCAATTATGGTTACAGCAGGAATGTATCTCTCAAGAATCTTTCGAAGTATCCTGGGGTCTCTTCTGAATCCCGGAATGTGCATATCTGAGTGCTGAATCTGTCTCGCCACATCGGCGGGACCCAGTCCGGTGGTTTCTATCCAGAATTTGCCGAAGATTATAGCACCTATGAGATAGACAGAAAAGTATATGATAAAGTGCAGAGCGTGCTGCCATGGCGCGTGGGTATCGCCGGTAACGCTGTATCCAAACATTGGGAGAAGCCATCCCGTAATGCCATTGAGTGGAGAGAGATACCACACCGCACCCATTGTCGGTCTGGAATGACCGGGTGGGTATGTGCCAAGCCACCATTTTCCTCCGAGGAGAGGAATGTCGGGATGAGTGTAAAAAATCAGGGCAAACATGTTTATGTTTGCGAGGAGCGCGGACATGAGAATGACGGGGATGTTGGATGTGTAAATCAATCTTATGGGATATCTCCCTCTGGCGCCTCTCGCAATTGTGTGCGCAAGAGGTATCTCCACTCTGCTTGATTCAGCGTATGCCACGAAGAAAAATATCGTCAAGGTTCCCAGGAGAGCAACAATGGAGTTTGCATGGAATACGAGAATCCTTCCAAACCCCTCGCTGACCAGACCACCAACGGTGTAGTGAGATGCTATGTAATATGCGCCCGGTATCAGGCCGGCGGGAGGATTGTTCAAACTCAGAGGAAGATTTGGATTTACCGGTAGCCAGTTAATGAGACCTGTAACAATTGCCTCGGATACTCCCGCTGCGATGAAAAGGGACACTCCAGACCCTATGCCCCACTTCGATATCAACTCATCCATGAGATAGATGATCCACGCACCCATGAAGAGTTGTAGTACTATTATGGCGTTCGCCAAGGGTCTTCCACCAACCATGCTGACAAAAGCGGGATCGGGAGAAAGATATCCAAATACCTGGGGTATAGCCTCGACTATGATCATTATAACGATCAGGATTTTCTGGAAACCCTGATATATCATCTTGTCCTCGCTTTTCGTCAGGTCGAGTTTTATCATTTTGGCTCCAACGAATAACTGTAGAATGATCGATGCGGTCACTATCGGTCCTATGCCAAGATGCGCCAGGCTGCCGCTCGCTCCCGCCATCACCGCCCTGAATCCCGCAAAGAGGTCTATGGTTGTCTTTGAAATACCGTAGAGGGGTATCTGGGTCAGGATGTAATAGATTATGAGACAGAATATTGTCCAAAACAACTTTGTCTTGAATGGAATGTAACCCTCTGGTCTGGCTATGGCTGGCCATCTCTCTATAAGCGGTTTGAATGCGAACAATTTGCTTTTCTCTTCTCCCGCCATACGATCACTTTACGATAACGACTTCTCCTCCTCTCTCTTCGATCTTCTGTATGGCCTTCTGGGTCGCCTTTGGAACAATAACCTTTATAGTTGTCTTCACGTCACCCCTGCCGAGCAACCTGTCAAAACCCTCGGATTTTAAATCTATTTCTTTTTTTTCCGGGAATAGGATCTCAAGGTCTCCAACATTTATCGCTCTAACCTCTCTCCTGTCAAAAGGTCTCTTGAAACCCCTCCTTCCAAAGTGATCTCTCATGTACTTGAGGACGTAGGTGTATTTGTGCTTATGAAGACCCGCATTTCCTCTACCACCACGCAGACCGGCACCTCTTCCCGCCTTTTTACCTCTTCCGTGGGTTCTTGAGCCCCTTCGTTTTTTCGTCCGGTCTCGCACCACTCCGATCACTCTCCAAGGTGAAAATCTGGATAGCAGATACGGTTATATATTATTTACTTTTCGCTATGGTTCAACATATCCAACGGTTTTGCTTATGGTTACGACTCTGCCCGTCTCTGATGCTGCCTTTTCCGCTTCCTTCAAAGCCTCCTCAAATTTTCCCCTGATATACATGATTCTCTCACCGTCATCGAGAACATACTCTTCATCCCTGCTCTTGCTGTAGTTCATACAAGTAGAGAAATC
>CAYSPA010000035.1:0-11345 GCA_964432835.1 uncultured Thermoplasmatales archaeon
CTTTCGGTGGTCCCGAAAGTCCAAGAAATAGAAAAAAATTAGGGTGCATCCTGTTTTTTTTGGGTAAGGGGATGGGGATGCACCCATCAATATGCGCAGGCTATTTAAAAATCTATCAAAAGGGAAATTGCAAAGAATCTTTTGACAGCAATGGCGGGAAACTGTACATGAAGGGGAGAGAATATAGTAGATATGACGGTCTCTCTCATCTCTCCAATGATCCATCTCATCTTGCATCGATTTTTAGGAGGAAGTAATTTCGGGATAACACACTCAGCAGACAGTATAGAAAAACATTAATACGGGTAAAGGATTTACCCAAAAGAGAGGAGGGGTATGAACAGGAAAGCGGTGCCAATATTGGCTGTGTTATTCACGATTTTATTAGTTTTTTCTGCTCAACAAGCTGAGTGTAAAAAATTCAATATCGTGGTCTTGAATGAGGATCTGGAAATGATAAACGAGGTATACGAGGGAGAGACCTTTCTGATTTATGTGAGTGATGCTTCGGATCCATCTCAACCCTTGGACAATTATACTGTTATCTTCAATGGAAATGAGTACATGTTTGACAGGAGCGATCCGAACTATCCCTTCTGCTATCTCACCGCTCCACAGGTGAACCAGGACCAGATTTTCCAGATTGTAATAAAAAAGGACGGATACGATGATGGTAAGGTTACAATAACCGTCAAAAACAGGGCAAAACTCCTCGTGTATCCTTCAACCTTCTCCGTGGAATCCGGGCAGAAATTGACACTGTATGTGAAGGATGAGCATGGAATATCCGTATCGGGTGCTTTCGTCAGTCTGGAAATCGGGAGCAAGAGTTACACCGCCAAGACCGATGATAGCGGAATGGTTACCTTCACTATTCCCACTGTAAAGGTAAAAACTACCGCATACGTGGATGTGAGCAAAAGCGGGTTCGAAAGCGTGAGGATAGAGGGAACAGTAACTCCACACGCTCCATCGGGTTTTCCGGTAGATCCGAACGTCATGAAAATAGCCGCGATCGTCATCATGGTGATTTTCGTGGTCGCCGGGAGTATAAGGTATGTGCAGGGACGAGAGAGACTTTATGAAGGTTCCCACTCACTTTTCAAAGGAAAGACAAGAGAGATATCGATCGAACCAGAGAGAACCGCACCAAGGGGTGGTATGAAGATGGAAGAGAGTATGAAGATAGAAGAGATAGTGATCAACAAGCCCGAGGAAGATCGCGGGAATTTTAAGAAAACCGGCAAAACATCTGCCATTTTTGGATCCGCACGCAGAGGGGAAAAGGGAGCAGATACGTGGATTGCTGGAAGCAAATCCATAATAAAGAAGATCGACGAAAAACTCGAAAGAGCGGAGGATAAGAAGGATGCGATAGAGTGGTTATCGGCAAAAGAGGATATAGCAGCGAAGGTGGATGAAAAATTGAAAGAAATTGAAAGAAAAAGGAGATCTAATCCTCCTTAGGATATACCGCTTTTAAAAGCGGAGGGGTTATCAGAGAGGATATTATTACCAGGAGAATAGTAGATGCCAGAATTTGGTGCGCCAGCACCGGCGACTTGAATATTTTCATGGTGAGCTCTGTTGTCACCACGACCAGTGCTATCTCCATCCTTGGTATCATCCCCACACCGATTGCGAGAGCCTCCCTGCCCGTATAGCCACATATCCTTGAACCCAGAGAACATCCTATCACTTTACCAATGAGAGCCATCGGGATAATGATAACGACGAGCGTCCCCAGACCCCTAAGTGCACTGAAATCAAAGGATGCGCCAACCCACACAAAGAATAGCGGGACAAAGAAGAGGTCTGCAATAGATCTTATGCTCTCTTTAATTCGATCCTTGTGGGACAGTTTGCTTACAGCTAGGCCGGCGAAGAATGAGCCCGTTATGGCTGCAAGCCCAAAGAGTTGAGCAATTGCCGCATATATCAGCGCCCCGGACAGAGATAACGTTACTATGAGTCTTGGTACGTAGAAGCGATGCTTCCTGAGCTTATCTATCGCAAGCAGGGAAAGAGCGAAAATCGCGAAAAATGCAGCCACAGATATCAGCAGAGTTATCGTTTTGTTCATTTTCAAAAAATCCAGGATCGATCCCCCCGTACCAAGAGTGATTGATAGAACTATGATACCGAGAACATCATCGAGAACAGCCACCGTCAATATGAGCTCCCCAACCCTCGTGTGTAACTTGTCCATATCAAGGAGAGTCCTAACGGTTATACCGACACTGGTGGCTACCAGAATATTCCCTACCGCTATACTCTCAACAAAACTCAAACCGAGTATTTTTCCCGCTAAGAAGCCAAATAGAAAGGCAACCGAGACATCAAAGAGAGAAGTGATTATCCCTTTCTTGCCAACACTCTTTAGTTCTCTCAGTCCTATCTCCAGTCCAGATATGAAGAGCAGGAGCACAATTCCTATTTTGGCCAGCCCCTCAAAAACCTCCCCGGTGCCCTCCGATAAAACATTTATTCCAAATAACCCACCAACATATGGACCGAGTAACACTCCCGTCAGTATCTCTCCAATTACCGCAGGTTGTTTCAATTTCTCAAAGGCGATGTGGAGCACTCTTGCTACCAGCAACGAAAGCCCTATCTCCAGCAACATGAGGGTATCCTCTCTTTACGTTGTGGAGCTCTCCTCATCGTTATAGAGTTCTTCGTCTACTTCTATTTTTCCATCAAACCCCATTGATTTCTCAAGGGTGAGAATTCTTATCATATAGCTTTTATACCAGTTATGAACCGGCTTCCTTTTAACGGGGGAGAGCTCCCACGCCCTCGTCATTTCCTCGTAGCCCCAATTCACGTACTCGTTGAAATTCTTTATTATATCCGTTATGACAACACCAAACTCATTCACAAAAAGTTTCTCTATTTCCATCCACTTGTCCAGAGAACTCTCCCTTCTTGTCAATCCAAGGTACCCGGCGCAGCCGGGCGCTCTGAGTGAAGATATTCCTCTACCAACAAAAGCTCTTATTGCATAGAGGGTCTCCGGAGGGTCGGTTATAAATGTATCGAATCTTTTCTTTATGTAATCTGGGAGATCTTCCCTTATGTCAAACGTAAAAATATCTATATCGTTGTAGTCGAGTTCTTCCGAAATCTTCTCTATGAAATCCGTGAGCCTCTTATCTATATCTATAACTGCTATCCTTTTGGGCAGATCGGTGAGCATGAGAGCGATGCTTGTGAGGTCATCATCACCTATGATGAATATCTCTTTGTTCTGGATGTCATTCCTGGAAGCCATAAAAGCCACTCTCGCGATTACCGTATCTGTTGTGACGAAGCCCTGGTCGAACTCTCTTTTGGGCATTGGTCTTCCGTTGACTATCCTGTTGAACTCTTCCAGCACATCCCTGAATCGCTCGATACTTATACCTCTCCCGGAGCAGTTTCTGCACAACATCTCATCTGTACTTACTATGCCCTTCTTACTGACAAACTCCTTTCCCTTCTCCGTCAGAGTTATACCGTTATTCACCTTCACATACCCCTTTTCTCTGAGTGTATTTATTATATCAACAACGAGTGGCAAAGGTTCCTCACTTAATGCAACTATTTCCCAGAAATCATCCGTTGACATTATCGCTCCCATGACGTTCTCCAAAGTTCTTTCATAAACCTTGATTGGCGTCCTTTTTTGTATTTCGGTGAGCACATCCTTCATGTTATCCCTCTCTTCGTCTCCCGCCAGAATGGATAAAAAGGATGGGTTTAAGTTTTTTCTTAATTTTCGGCGAGGGAGTTCAGTATTATCCCGAGCAAAAGGTATATTTGCGAACTCTTCTCATCCATGTTATTACACGATATCCATGAGAGACGCCGCCTCCAGGCGGAGCAAGTTTAATTGTATGGAAAAGTTGGCAAACTGTCGCTACCATGTGTATCCTTATGAATCGTCAGCTACGATTCTTTTTCTCACTGAGGGGTGGAGGATCGTTTTCCATTTTGGATCGAAATCACCGTTATCGTCAGGATGATTTTTTTACCCGCAAGAGGATGGTTGAGATCGAGGATAACCGTGTTCTCATTAACCTTTGCTACGGTTCCATAGAAGACTCTACCCGATGGTGTGTTGATCCTTATCCTGGTCCCCTTCTCTATTTTCGCATCGGGTCCAAAAGATTCTCTCGGAACTTCCAGAACGAGTTCTTCCATATATGGTCCAAAAGCTTCATCCGGTTCGAGGGTTATGGTCTTTGTTTCTCCTTCTCTCATGTTTTTTATCTCTTCCTCGGCTGCTGGGAAAAAGGTACCTTCTCCAATCACAATCTCCAGAGGATTCTCCTCTCCCCATGTGTAATACGTCTCGCCGTTCTCCAGTTTTGCCTCACACAGTATCTTTACCTTATCACCATTCTTCACTACCTTCATCTATACCCCTTCTCCACTATATGTTTATCAACCCACCATCATGAAAAGAGTGCCCTGAGTGCACCCCTTCCACTGGGCAGGTTTTGTTGAGCATAACAATCAAAAGGTATATAAAATTTTGCCAGAAGATGGGGGGTCGCGATGGAATCCTTCACAAAAAATCGAACCAATTTCCACCATATTTTTTGATGTTTCGACAATCCGTGAAGATCGCAAACAAAAATTTAAATAACACATTACAAAATTAATAATACTTGGATTCAAGGGAGGTGAGGAAAACAGGCGGAATGAAAAGATTCGTAATCGGTTTGATTATTTCCTGTTCGCTGGTCTTAGCGATAGTTCATCCCACATCTGCCAATTATACTCCACCCCATGATGGTTTATCCCATGTCACATATCATGAAGAAAAAATCCGTGCTCATGATTCGCGTGGGAGCAGTTACCTTCTTCTAAAGGATGGCGGAGTTGGAGAACCATACGGTATATGGATATACACGCAATACAATGGTACAGAAAAATACACCGAGCTCGAGGTGTCACTCATTCAATTCATATACACCCTTCTTCATCCCTCTTATGGGATTCCTGTATCCATAGATGTGGACGATGATGGCGCAGAGGATGTGAGGTGTACAACCCGCGTCTATATAACCAGTCTATCTTCCGCATCTCCGGGCATAAAATCGGTCTTTACCACCGAGATAGAGAGGAGGCTGGAAGGCGAACTGCTGGTTTCTCTGGATGTACACATACCTCTCATATTATCTGGCAATTATATTTCCATGAAAAGCGGTTTTTACTCCATAGATAGCGAGCCATCTAAATTTGATATGGGTTTCGCCTTTTCGCTGTTTTCCCTTTCCTCGGGAAGAATATTCAAATTTGATCTCGTTCCCGATTACGGTTACGAAGGAAATCTCTCAACCCTTTATTCCTACCAAGTTTTCACCGCATCGGGTCAAAAAATTTCAAGCAGAAGTTTTGAGGTTCATTTCCTGCCAGCCACAGAACTGCATATAACGACCATACCCAGAGAACTGAAGGTCCATTACTCTTTCGGTAATGGCGCCGGCGCAAAAACCCATATAGTTTTCAGGAGTTACATCGATGGAAATCCAAACAAGATGCACTCGTTTATCATAGATCCCCTCCCCTCCTACATGTCTTTCGATCTCTCCGTTTTTGGTGGAAGGAATTTCATATACGAGAGCGACAGACCTTTTGATGTAACCTACATAATGGAAGCTTCAGAGAATAATACACCCATCAAACTCGAGTTGGTTCATATCCCAACGAGAATAGAGGCTGATTGGGGAATAACGGGAGGTCTTCTTCCACCATCCCTCGGCGGATTTGTTGATTTGGATATGTCAGATAATATCAAAGAGGTCAACCTCTACTTCAACAACAGCGAGAAACCCTTCATGAGCATAAAGAATTTTCCAAGAAAACTTCGTGTAGGAGGTTACATCGATTTATTCCTCCATGGTAAAATAACGGCTAGCAAGTTCTCCGGCTCTCCAACCGAGATTACGACAACGATCAGATTCAAAAAATGGGAGATACAGGGCTCTCTGACCGTCAAGGATGGAACGATGAAACTTGAGTGGGGTCTTCCGTTTGGATCAAATAGACACGCATTGATAAAGTTTGATACGGATAATCATGATATGCTTGGCGCAGACATAAAAGTAATTGATGTGGAGAATAACACAAAGTTCTTAATATTGGGTTTTGATGGAATTGCTACAGACAACTTCGATGTATCCTGGGATTCTCAATCAGGTGGTATCATCTCAAATTTCAAGTGGCATGGCAGGGTAACCAAGCTTTCCAACCTTAGAATATACGTCTACCATGAAGGAAAGTATTTCAACATAACGGGTTCATGGACTCTCGGGAAAGAAGGTCATCTCCTTGTGGAGCTGAACAAAGATGTGAATATCACGTTTGCAAATGTTTCTTCTGAAAACTTCAAACTTTATGGCTACATCTCTCTCTACGGCAACAGAAAACTCAAACTCGACTGGGAGTGGGGAGACACCGGGCATTTCACGATCTATACATTCAACCGAGCGATAGGGAAAGAACTCTACGTCGAGTTCGGCTACGGAGAAAAGAAGAATGATACTTACAGATATGGTTTCAAACTCACTGCCACAAACTTTCTGAATATCACCAGAACCATCCAGTGGGATACGGTAAATGGTATAGTGCCGAGGATATGGATACTTGGGGATAAGCCTCTACCGAGTGAATGGCATGCATGGTTGTTGTGGAATTATAAATGGTATGAGGTGGTGGGATGAGAAGAGTGGTTTGGATTACCGTTATATTGATGGCTCTATTCCTTATGCCGTGCAGTACTCTGTTCCTTGATATGAAAGCAAGAGCATCGGGCAAGGATTCGTTCACGTGGGAAGATGATTTTCTCGATGAAGGCAATATCGACAAATCGCACTCGTGGAACTATGTGGTGGATAAGGAAAGAGGAGTTGTTCTGATGAAAAATACTTACAGGGCATGGTGGGATCCATCCTGGAAAAGGATGGTTCCAATCACGATAAACAACTCCGGATCGAACGACTATGAGCAGTATGTTCTGGATTTTACTGTTTATTATGATTCTGACATGCAACCAGATTTTGATGACCTGAGATTTACGGATGAAGATGGTAACCTGCTTCAGTACTGGATCGATGAGAAGATCCCCGGAGAGTCTGCGCATGTTTATGTTAGGGTACCATACATACCCGCCCATGGTTCTACGACCATCTACATGTTCTATGGCGATGAGAATGCATCAAATGCTGGTGAGTTCGATGTCATATTCGTTTGGGAAGACAGGACAGATCCCGATATGATGATATCCTACAAGGCGTACTCTGAGGGAGCATGGGATCCAGATGTTGCATTCGGAAGTAACAAATTCTTGGTTGCCTGGGAAGAGGGCGTAGGTCCCGAGGACCTGCCCTACGATGCAGACAGATTGAGAGCCAGACAGATTCATGGAAGATTGTACGACGAGAACGGTCAGAATCCCTATCCAGATCCATCGAGTGATAGAGATATCTACATAAGCTCCGATCCCGATGACGGAAGTTATCATGCCGAGGATCCATCTATAGCGTATGGAGATGGCGTCTTCTTTGTTGCATGGGAGGAGAACAAGATATCAGATGGTAGATGGGCTGTGGATATCAAGGGCGCATTGGTTACACCAGATGGAGATGTGATCAAGAGATTCACGATATGCAGCGCAGAGAGAGGTCAATACGATCCATGCGTTGCATTCGGAAACCACAGATTCTTTGTGGTGTGGGAAGATTCGAGACACGGTTATGATAACTATGATGTCTACGGGAGAATATACGATGCAAATGGTAATCCTCTCGGACCAGATTTCCCAATAGACAGCAGTGCGAGCTATCAGGGTCAACCTTGGATATGCTCAGATGACCAGGGCTACTTTATGGTCGTCTATGAGAGCGGTATAGATCCAGAAATTGGTCCATTTAGCATCATGGCGAGAAAGTTTGATTCAAATGGTAATCCTGTAACAGATAGAATAACCATAGCATCTGGAGATGATGATACCGATTATATATTTCCTGCGGTTGCCTTCTGCCCTGAAACAGGAAGCTATCTCATAGTGTGGAACGATGGTGACATCAGCGCCAATCCCGATTCAAGATCTGCTTACGATGGTAACATATGGGGTAAAATCCTGGATAGATACGGAAATGTCGTTCACGATAGTTTCATCATCCAGCCGGGCAACTGCTACATAAGGGCAGATGTCAAACCGTATCTGGGGACGATGTTTTTCGTATCCTATGATGATGGAAACAATGTTTGGGGCAGGCTCGTATCTTCCGATGGTGATCGCATCACCAGAGAGCACATGATATCGGATGGCTCATCATCCGGAGCTGACTGGAATAATCTGGCGGTGGGCGCGGGAAATATCTTCTCAGTATGGGAGGACGAAAGAGATCAGGCGAGCCAGTATCCAGATACCTTTGGTAGTGTATGGCATATTCATAAAGCCACAGGTTCGCCAGATGTCACTTGCACGCTTGGTGAGGAGAAGGAAGAGGTACTATCTGCGGTTGTGACATCGAGAGAGATCTCACCCGATGGTCTCATTGCATGGCGTGAGTTTCATGCACTGTTTGAGCTTCCGATAGGGGTGATCACATTCAACATTCTCGATGAGGACTATAACATTATACCGGGATTTGAAGACATCTCATCGGGGAAGGATATATCCACCATCGATCCAGACAGGTATCCCACAATAAGATTGCAGGCAGTATTCACAAGATACTGTCCATCAGATTCACCCCTTCTCGATAAATGGAATGTCAGCTGGATAGGCGTAGATATGGCGCCGCCGACAACGAGTATATACATCGCGGGAGATGAAGGTAGTGGAGGATGGTACAGGAGTAATGTTGAGATAACTCTGGAAGCATTTGATGATGGGAGTGGTGTTAACTGCATCTATTATGTGATAGACGGCGGTGATAGGGAGATCTATCGCCATCCCATCACCGTAACAGGAGAGGGTCATCATACATTCTCATACTGGGCTGTTGACTATGCTGGCAATGAAGAAGAGCATCACACTATAGAGTTCGGTATAGATAAGCATGCTCCCGATATAAGTATAACCAGACCGGAAAAGGGATATGTCTACATACTGGACAGTAAAATGCGAAAATCTTTCCTCGGATGGACTCTGATTATCGGAGGAATAACCGTGGAAGCATCTGCCAGCGATTCGCTATCTGGAGTCGACAGGGTTGAATTTTATCTCGATGATGCCCTTCAACAGAAGATATCAGGTGAACAACATATCTACAGATGGAAGTGTAGATCAAGCATGCTGTTCATACACCTCATATCAGTCAGAGCATTCGACAAAGCAGGGAACAGCAAGGATGATACGATCTATATATTTGCGGTGATTTTGTGACATTGTCCGATGGGTGATCAGGCGTTTGCTTCTCTCTAAACCTCCCTAATAAAGATTATATACTACATAAACATAAACTAATTTTATGATGGAAAAAATAAAAATGGTCGCAACGTTTTTTGTGGTGGCGATTATCATCCTAACAACATTCTCAACGATTGTATATTCTGAAAACGAAAAAGATGTCGTCACCGTTGAAATCTACAATATAAAAGCCTTTTCTGTCAAAAAGAAAGAACTTAAGATAAGCGTGGAGAAGGTCAATGAATTGAAAGACGCACTTACCGAACTGAGCGACTCTATAGATAAAAGAGATGTTAAAGATATTGAAAACATCGAAAAGAAGATAGCCAGTCTGGGAATGATTTTAAAAGGTTTGTTTCCAAGCTCAATATCGGAGAATGGAAATATATCAAATCGCCTTTGTTATTTCCAAGCCATCGGTAAAGGAGAGGTAATTCTTCCAATAATATTTATGATAATAGAAAAGATAAATGAACGTCTGAAAAATGTTAGCTCCTTTGTGGAGGCTCTGGCTGTAATTATTGCAATGATAGTTCTCTACATGCCACTGATACTTATCGCCTATCTGATCCCATTCAAAATATTAGCACCCCTGATGGAAGTGAAAATGAAAAGTGGTAGGATGAAAACGATTGGAACGGAAGGTTTCAAAAGCATCAATGTTGAAAATCTTTTAAGTGTCGAGGTGAAAGGTTTCACAGGTATCGTGATACATATCCCCTCACAAGATAATGAGAGTTTTTTCTTCGTTTCCGGATTCGCTGCATCTGTAAATGAAGGATCCACATAGAGATTATATATTCCATCAGGGTCAAGTGTGGACGTTCTTCAGAGAGTTGGGTATGTACGGTACGGTTCTCATTAAGTTTGGCAAAATTTGAATACAAAAAAAAATATATATAGTATTGTATTACCTTCATTATAAGGGAATCGGGAGGAAGATTGGCATGAAGCATGATAAGGTGGTTGTAACGATTGGAGTGATAATCCTTTTGATAGCTGGAGTTGGGATATACCTTTATAAACCTGCCCCTAGGGAGGTTTTTCTACCAAGCGGAAAAGCTTTGGTCGTGATGGAGGGCGTTTTGAAAGACGTCCCCACCGCCATCGAGGTGGCTGACACGAATCCCTTTTACCCTTTGATAGTAACACCATTGGCTGTTCATTACGATGAAAAGGGTAACAGGTATCTTGTACCGCTCTATGTAAAGAACCTGAGCAATCCTTCCAAGGCCATAGTCAGGGCAGAGAGAATGATAGGAAAAAGCCCCGACCTTGTAATAACTGAAAATAGAGACCTGAGGGATATTTCTCTCGACCTGATAAAAGAATACTGGAAAAAGAGCGATCTGGCGATAATAATAAAGGATGATAGGCAGGGTTATGAGATTGGAATAGTTGCCACCCCCATTGCCAGTTATCTTACCGCTCCGGTTATAGTTACCGACCAGATAGATTCCGAAGTATTGGGTGTCTTGAGCAAGATAGATGTCAAATATCTCATAATATGTGGAAATTTAACGACGAATGTGTTTAACAGCTATCGTATCGAAAGCCCAGATGATGCTCTCAACATCACCATAGACCTCGTCGAGGAAAAGTTTGGTGATATCAATTATATAACCATGACAAACCCCCTCGATGCGTGGCCACCAAAGATTCTGGATAGAGTGTTTTATTCCTCTCCCGTTATGGAGATCAAGTCATCGGTATCAACCCAGATAGTTCGGATGGTTATTGGTCTGTTAACGGGTTCAAACACCGCCAATTTCAGTTTCAAAATACCAGATGATTACAAATATGCTCTGATAAAGGTCGAGGTTGTCAACCTTGATTCAGATGGTGTAGATGAATTTGGAAACAAAGTCAATGTTCAGGGTGGGATAATAGATCCTTCTCAGCCAGAAACGTATCAGAAGTTTGAACTCATCAGTTT
>CAYSPA010000036.1:0-11207 GCA_964432835.1 uncultured Thermoplasmatales archaeon
TAAATCCCAAATTTTATTAAGCAAGAAAACCTTTCATCTATCCCTGATGAATCTCGAGGGGAAAGATCTGGTCTCCATTAGAGACCTATCCAAGGAGGAGATATTTCTCATACTCGGAAAAGCGGATGAAATGCTACCCTTTGCGAGTGGCGAGAAAAGGACGAGAGCCTTGGATGGAAAGATTCTCGCAACACTGTTCTTTGAGCCGAGTACAAGAACCAAAATGAGTTTCGAAACCGCCATGCACAGGCTCGGTGGAGATGTGATAGGATTCTCGGAGCCGGCGATGACGTCCATAAAGAAAGGTGAAACCCTTGCAGATACCGTGAAGATAGTCGATTCTTACAGTGATATAATCGTGATCAGACATTCGATGGAGGGCGCCGCCAGGCTGGCCGCGGAGTTTGCGGATTCTCCGGTGATAAATGCCGGAGACGGGGCGGGAAGGCATCCGACGCAGTGCCTGTTAGATCTCTTTACAATCATGAAGGAGAAGAAAAGGATTGAAGGGCTGAGGGTTGCCCTTGTTGGTGACCTCAGATATGGCAGGACCGTTCACTCCCTCGCGTATGCCCTTGCTCTCCTCGGTGCAGAGCTGATATTTGTCTCCCCGGAAAGTTTGAAGATGCCCAAGGAGATAGTGAACGATTGCAGAGATCTTGGTGCCGAGCCGAGGTCTTTCACAAATTTAGAGAGGGCGATAAAGGATGTGGATGTGATATACGTAACCAGAATACAAAAAGAGAGATTTCCCGACCCTACAGAGTACAAAAAGGTGGTGGGCAGTTACAGGATCGATATGGATTTATTGAGGCATGCAAAGGATGATGTCATAGTGATGCATCCCCTTCCCCGTGTGAATGAAATCGACCCCGAGGTGGATAGAACAAAACACGCGCTTTATTTCAGACAGGCTTTCTATGGAGTGCCGGTGAGAATGGCTCTGCTCTCTCTCCTCCTGGGGGTTGATGTGAAGTGAAGAAGAAGGAATTGAAAATTCCCCTGATAAAGGAAGGTACTGTCATAGACCACATAACCGCGGGAAATGCCGTGAAGGTTCTTCATATACTGGGCATACCTGAAAAGACCCTGGATTCGGTGGTGAGCGTGGTCATGAACGTGAAGAGCAAGATAGGAAAGAAGGACATAGTGAAGGTCGAAAACAGAGAACTTAAACCGGAGGAGGTGAACAAGATCGCTCTGATAGCCCCAAAGGCAACCATCAACATCATAAGAGATTACGAGGTTGTGAAAAAGTTCAAGGTCCATCTTCCGGATGAGATAGTTGGAATAGTTAGATGTCCGAACCCAAACTGCATATCAAACGCCAGAGAACCGATACAGAGCAGATTCAGGGTGATATCGAGAGATCCCATAAGGATTAAATGCTGTTACTGCGAGAGAGAGCCCGAAAACATAGCGGATAACATCATATAGATTGATCTGGCTCCAGCTGTCTGCACCTCAAACTCCTCAACCTGTTTATAGCGGAGGCTATTTCATAGATTCTGGGTTCGGAATAATCTCCTCTCTTCGGTAGAATTTCGAGAATTTTTCCCTCCACCTCCTTGAGGACGTCCACCATCGGTCTATTGCCCGAAAAACGTTTCCTCAACTCCAGTATGATATCGCCTATGGCTCTCGTCTGCCCTATTTCCACAATCTGCTCAACTTTATCCAGCTCTATCACATATCTCCCGAACCTTATCTTGGAAATATCAGTTGCCCTAATTTTCTTCTTTCCTTTCACGTATGGATTTATGCTCTCTACCAGAGGACACCTTTTCTTTATTTTTATCTCCTCGGGTCTCTCTGCTAATCTACCGGTTTTAAATTTTCTCGCTATCTCTTTTGCTTTATCCGTCACATTCAGAGGTTTGTAACCGTCCATCATGATAACCGTATCCGCCACATCAAAGTACTCGCCTATGCCGCCGGCGACCATCACGATTGATACTCCGATTTTTCTGAGGGAGGGTATCATGTCGATCAAGGGAGTTATTGGCTCTTTATCCTTGGGAACGAGCTCCTGCATCCTCCTGTCTCTCATCATCAGGTTCGTTGCCGAGGTATCTTCATCTATGAGTAGCAACCTGCTTCCCATCTCGATGGCTTCAGATATGTTCGCAGCCTGTGAGGTGCTCCCCGATGCGTTCTCCGTGAAAAAGTTGGATGTATCAACATTATTTGGGAGGTTGGAGATGAAGGGAGATATATCCACATTTGCCACGTATCTGCCATCTTCCGCTCTTATCTTGATAGCATCCTCCCTCGTGACCACGAACTCTCTGCCATCATGCACAACATGGTTGTATACTCCTTTGGATATGGCATCCAGAAGGGTTGATTTTCCATGGTATGCTCCCCCAACTATGAGTGTGACGCCCTCCTTAATACCCATGCCCGTGATATCCCTGTTGGGGCAGTTGAACTCCACTCTCATGGAATCTGGAGAAATGAACCTCGTGGCTTTCTTCAGGGGTTTCTCAGAAATGCCGCTTTCTCTTGGAAGAATGGAGTTATCGGCGATAAAAGCAACGAGTCCTCTCGATCTCAGGGAGTTTCTTATGAAAGTTGCATCTTCATAAACTTCGACATGCTCCTTTATTTTACCATATTCCTCTTTTTTAAAGAGGAGCGTCTCTCTGACGATATCGGGTATCGCTTTCAGAAGGATTCTCTTGGCCTCTTTTCCCGCTATCCTTCTACCATAAGCGGGCAAACCAACGTGAAACAGCACCTCAATCTTATCCCCAACCCTTACACAGCTCCTTCTCAGAATCTGCTGTGAAGGTTTTAGTATTGATATAACTCCACTCTTACCACTGCCGCATTTTTTGCTCAATCTCGACGATACGGCATGGAATTTTCTTGCAAGGTAATCCTCAAAAGCTGTCAATCTTGACCCATCATACAGCTCTTCGGGAAAATCGTTATCTATCGCTATCCCGAAGTCCGATGGCGGCGCAAAGGGGTCGCTCTGCACCCTTTCTATGTAAAGAGTGAAGTTTTCAAATCTGTATCTACCCTCTATATCTCTGTAGAAACCGTAACTCTTCCCATCTATTCTATCGAGAATTCCAGCCAGTTTCCTCATCACATCCACGCGTCCAGTCCCTTCTGAGAAGCCAGCGATAGATCGGATAATCCAAACGCTCCCTTCACGAAGTTTTCTATCATGTTCTTGTACCACTCTAAGTCGATCTCACTGATGTCCTTTATCAGCTCAACGGGATACATATAATCTATGGGTTTCACACCGCTTTTGGATGGGTTTTTGATTCCGGGAAGAGGCTTTTTCGTTACAACGAATTTGAATTTGACCCTTGTCTTTATGGCCTCTCCAAGGAGGGTTTCCAGAGCCTTGGCTCTCCTGCCATAGCTCGATAAAGTCCCTTCCTTTGTCAGCTGATATCTCTTTGCAGGTTGTACCGATTGAACGAGGGTGAGGTCCTCTATGTCTACATTGGAAAGATCCAGCTTCTCGACGATTTCTCTGGTCTTCTCCTTTATACTCTCCCTCAATCTCTTCCTCGCCTCGCTCTCTGTTTCCCATCTGCAATTTTCCTTCAGAACCTCTATCATTATCCTCTCAAGGATTTTTCTTGCTATGATTGCTTTATCGGAGCCCCTGAAATTGTTCCCCTTTGTTATCATCTCAACCCCTCCATCCTTTCCATCGAATATCAGATAGTTCTTGTGCTTTACAAATATCATGACATCGTGCTTTTCGGGTTCGAGTTCAAAGCCCTTGTATCTCAACCTCTTTTTCCAAATATCGGAGCATTCTCTTATGGCATCGTACACCATATCTGGAGATGTTATCCAGTGGTCATTTCCCCCTTTCACCTCCACATTGAGTGCCTTCGCAAGTTCCGGAACGCTATCTATGGATCTGGAGCAGGCGATGTATATACCATCGGTGTCTCCATAAACGATCCTCACCCCTTTCTCCTTCAACCTTTTAAGGGTATCAAAAAGTATTTCCTGTCCCTTCGTGGTTATCGCGGCGGCGCCCCATATGTTGAACTGTCTTCCAGAAACGGTCGGGGCTGAAAGTATGCCATGGGTTCCCGCGTTTCTCGCGCCCTTGAGGCTCTGGTATATCATCTTCAGCCTTCTCTTCCTCTCGGGGTCCTTCTCCTTTTTCAGATTCTCTTTTATCTTTGCTATCACATTCATTATGCCCGTCATTGCTCTGTTTACAACACCGGGGTTGCTGTCTATCCTTATACCAACCATATACCCTGAGTCTGCAAATGATTCCGCAGAATCCACCTCCTTCCACATTATCTTCCTGCTCTCGAGAAAACTCTTCGGTAATTTCTTCAGCCAGACCCAGTAATCCGGTATCTCATCCCTTCTCGCCAGCCTCACAACATCGGCACCGAAGTTCAGCGCCTTAAGTATGGTGGGATACATGGCTCCAACATCCGCGACGATAACATAATACCACGGTATGAAATGAGAGTTTGCATCCTTGTCCGGCTTTATCGTCATCCCTCCCGGTATGTGATAGTTAAGTATGTCATCCCTGTCCTTGGCCGATTTGTTGAATATAACTTCGGGATACTCAACCCAGTCTGGCATTTCGATGCCATACTTTACGATCCTGATGAGGTCTTTTGGTATCTGATTTCTCTTCTCCCTGCTCACCCTTGATATATCTTCCTTCTTCTTAACGTTGGGAAAGAGTTTCAAAAGACTCTGGGCGACAGGTAAAGCTTTAGCGAGAGGAGGTATGATTTTCTTCAACTTCGTGGCTCTTATCATTGCCATGTGGTCCCACATATTAACCGCTCCGCTCTCGAGGAGCATGTCAAAGGGCATGCATGTAGTGAAAGCAAGCGGTAGCGCCTGCTCCAGAAGACTTATGGTGACGCCCGCCTGCTCCTGAACATCCTGTTTGTTGTATTTCAGGGTTCTATCATCTATTCTTATCTGACTGGGCATGAGATAAATTCTATCCTCTATCTTCACATCCAGAAAGGGGGCCACCGATTTTAATCCAAAATCATCGAGATACGGATAGAATTTTCTCACTCCCAGATAGGTATCAAAGGTTGATGGGTAGAGATTTATTATCTCCGAACCCACACCGAAGTGGAAGGACCTGTCCTTTCTTGAATACCGATTCAGAAATTCTTTGAATAATTCTATCTGTTCTTTGGACAGGCTATCTGTTCTTTCTCTGAGAATTTTCTCTACCCTGCCATGTATCTGTCTGTTGTCAAAACCGACGATGTTGTGACCCGATATGATATCATGCTGTCTCACCATGTTACAGAAGTTCAGAAGATTATCTATTTCCTCATCTTCGTTTCTCGATACGAACTGTATGACCTCGCAATCTTTCCAGCTCGAAGGTATGTCCTTGATCTCGAAGTTGAACTCCTCCATGTCGAGATTTTTCTCGGATTCTATGGATACGTCAAAGGATGAAAATCCAAGGATATCTATCGGCAGGTCGGTTCTTCCTTCTTCAAATTCTGTTGTTTCTATGTCGTAAACGAGGATCTTCAGTTTTTTCTTTATCCCTTCGGTGTCGAGAATCCATACTTTATCCTCAACAGCCAGGTCTATGAGTACCCTCTGATGATATGGAATATCGTGCTCCGCGGTGTAGAGATTCAGATTGAAAAAGATGTAATCGCTGACCTCTGGAACTAAGAATGATCTGTCCACAAAAACCCTGAATGCTTTTATCTCCTTACCAAAATCCCAGAAACTTCTGAATCTCTCTATCTCACCAACATCCTTTATGTGTCTCAGGGGGGTATCCTGAGATTTCTTCCAAGCATCTATCAATCTTTTTCTATCCGCCTCTACGGTCTCGTTTCTGGAGAATACGAGAAAATGGGGGGAGTGTATATCTTCCACTGACTTTGGTTTTTTACCGTGAATGTACAGATACTCGGATGATATTCCCAACAGAGTTTCCCCCATCTACCAGTAAAAATAGATAACAACTACTTAAATATATCAAACCGATTTTTCCATCATGATTTCGGTGGTTTATTCGGATAAATTCCTGGAGCATGATAACTTCAACCATCCAGAAAACTCCGAGAGACTGATATCCATAATGCGTGACCTGAAAAAGTCCGAGATTTTCGAGAAGATAAAGATCGTTTCCCCCGAGCCAGCGGATGAAGAGGAGATTCTGGAGATCCACTCGAAGGAGATGGTAGAGAATGTAAAGAGATTGAGCGAAACCGGGGGATGGGTGGATATGGACACATACGTATGTCCCGGCTCCTATGAGATAGCAAGGCTTGCGGCCGGCGGAGTGGTTATGCTGGCATCCAAGGTGTTATCTGGAGAATTTGATGCTGGTTTTGCTCTGGTCAGACCCCCGGGACACCATGCAACCAGAAACAGGTCGATGGGATTCTGCCTGATCAACAACGTTGCCCTCGCAGCTCACATCATATCAAGGGAAAACAAGAGGGTGTTGATTTTTGACCACGATGTCCATCACGGAAATGGAACCCAGGACATTTTCTATGAAAGTGATAGAGTGATGTATCAATCGTTTCATCTATCCCCACATTACCCCGGAACGGGGGATATTGATGAGGTTGGTAGAGATGGGGGAGAAGGATACACCATGAATCTGCCCCTACCAAGGGGCGCCGGAGAGAAGACCATCATGGATGCCATGGATGAGATTTTTGTACCCGTGGCTGAGCAGTTCAAGCCGGACCTAATCATAGTATCCTCCGGTTTCGATTCTCACTATCAGGATGCACTTGGAGGGCTCAGGTTATCGGTGGAGAGTTTTTACAGAATCATAGAGAAGCTCAGATCTGTTCAGCCCAAAATTGTATGCTCATTGGAGGGGGGATACAATCTCAGCAAACTCGGTGTACTTGTACTCTCCGAGATATATGCAATGCATGGTGAAGGATTCAACTACGGAGAAAGGGTTGAGGAGTTGGTTTATGCGAGGGATAGGATAGATGAGTTGAAAAAACTGTTAGGGGAATACTGGAATCTCTGATTAGCCGAACACACTTCCGAGACCCAGCGCTGCGCTCTCGTCCTGCGCCTCCATCCTTTTGTTGATTTCTTCCGCCTCTTTCTCGTCGAGTTTCTTTGCGGAGAGTTCCTTGAAGAGTTCCTCGGCTCTCCTTATGCCTTCCTCACTACCCTCAATCTTAACATAAACCGCATCTTTATCTATGTCGAGGGATGATGCATCTCTGGTTGTTATACTCTGTCTGCTAACCAGATCATCTTTCAAAACCTCGTCTATCTTTCTGGAATCCTCCTTCTTGACTTCAAATATCGCGTATACCATGTTTTTCACCTTCCAAACTCCTTAACCACAATCTGTATATAATGTTTATCAACCTCAGGATGGTAAATCATCTGATCAATCTGCCCTCCTCATCGATCTCTCCCTTCTTTATCCTGGAAGAAGATATCGGTCTGCCATCTTCGGCCTTTATCATGGGAATTTTCACTATCTCCATCTCTGCCAGGCCTCTCTCCTTCCTCATCCTGTTTATCTCCACCGCAACATCGAATGTTTCCTCGGAAACGACTATCACATCAAAATCCTCGACCAGTGTTGGTCCATATCTGTCATAAATCGGGTGGATTTCATAATTGCTGAATCCCCTGGCTTTGAGAAAATCCTCCAGATTCTTCTTCCTCTCGTTGAAATCGAGGCAGTTCTTTTTCTTTTCAGCGAGCGCGCCGGCGCTCACGCCTATTATAACCTTCCCCTCTTTTCCAGCAATCTCAAAAGCCTTCTCTATCAGCACTTTGTGACCTCTGTGTAGCCTATCAAAGGTTCCTCCCACGCACACTTTTTTCATGTCCTCTTCACCAGAACTAAACTCATAAATATATATTTCCCCATACGGTATCGGTATGGTGGTGAGAAGAGCGGTGTATTTGGTATCTGGTCTCGCAATCGGTTTATCTGTTCTTTTCATGGCGATATCGGGTCATGCGAGGGATATTTACGTTGATGTATCTTACCCGTACAGCGATGGAGATGGCAGCGTGGAGCATCCTTACACATCCATACAACAAGCAATAGATAAAGCGGAGGATGGGGATTCGATATACGTCTTTCCGGGGATTTATAATGAGACGCTCCTCATTGATAAGGAATTAACTCTGCAGGGTCTGGATAAAGAAAACACGACCATATGGAAGAATGACAGTCATAGGTACACCATAGAGGTGACGGCGGATTTTGTCACGATCGAAGATTTTACGATAAAAGCGGCAAAGGGCTGCTATGTTGCCGCAATTTATGTTAAATCCGATAATGTCGTCATTCAGGGAAATTTCATAAACGTGACGGGTGACATCTGGGCTATATATCTGGATTCCTCTGATGGAGATACCGTTGGTGAGAATCTTGTGAGGGGTGGTAAGGGAATCTACGTAACATCATCTGTAAATGACGCTTTCACAAACAATAACATAACCAACTGTAGCGTTGCGGGAATAAAGTTTTTTAACTCTCAGAATGGCATCGTTTATGGAAACACCTTCCTCTATAATCAGTACGGTATTTACACCCAGAACTGCGCCCGCTTCAACATAACCAACAATACCGTGAAACGCAACGATGTTGCTGGCATGAATCTTTACAATATCGAAAACAGCACGATTTACGGGAATCTCTTTTCTCGGAATCCCACCGGATTGAATTTCAACGGAATAGATTGCACCGTAAGGAACAATACATTCGATGGTAATGATATTGCTCTGGTTCTGCACGGAAGCAACAATGCGATCCTCGGTAATCTGTTCACAAACTCCATACTGTATGCAATGGATGCGAGCTCCGCGGATTGTGAAAACAATGTGATTTACAAAAACAGGTTTCTCAAAAACAGCAACCATGCGAAGGGCAATGGAAAGAACATGTGGGACAATGGAGAGGTGGGCAACTACTGGGACGATTACAACGATGTGGACAGAGATCACGATGGCATAGGAGACTATCCTTACAACATACAGGGCGGCGGCATGGATAGATACCCAACCGGAAATTTCCTCAAACCGCCAAATAAGCCAGAGGTCATTTCGCCAAGGGATGGAGAATCCAATGTCGGTCTATCCCCCGTCCTTCAGGTAAAGGTTACTGATCCGGATAGCGATAAGTTATCTGTCTATTTCTACAGGGCGAGCGATAATCACCTTCTTGCAGAGAGGCACGGCATACCGAATGGTGGAATAGCATCCTGTACGCTCCATCTCCCATATGATACGGTGATGGCGTGGTATGTTGTGGTCAACGATTCAAAGCTGGAGAATGTATCAGATATATGGGTATTCAATACTGTACCCATACCACCAACAAATGATAAGCCGGTCTCGGATCCGGGTGGACCTTATCAGGGATTTGTTGGCATACCTATACAGTTCGATGGTTCAAAATCATATGACCCGGATGGAGAGATAAAGTTCTATAGATGGAATTTTGGCGACGGAAGCGGAGAGATTCTCGCAGAAAAACCAACGCATACCTATTCCAAAGCGGGTAATTATACGGTAACTTTAACGGTCATAGACAACAATGGTACAAGCGGTATGGCAAAAACGTACGCTGTTATAATGGAAGAAGAAGCAAATGCAGAGCCCGTATCTGATCCCGGGGGACCGTACAAAGGAAAGGTGAATAAAGAAATCACCTTCGATGGTTCCTCCAGCTATGATCCCGATGGGGAAATAACAAGCTATATCTGGAATTTCGGCGACGGTAGTACAGCCATGGGAAAGGTTGTGACCCACACATATGAGAAGGCTGGTACCTACATGGTCACCCTGACCGTTATTGATAACGGTGGTAAGGTGAGTGTTAACTCCACCTCGGTAACTGTCAGCGAGGAAAAGAAAACGCCGGACCTGGATATACCCTGCATATTCGCGGGAATCATTCTTGCGATTATTCTCACAAATATGAGAAGGAAAAAGTAGATAAATAAAAATATCAGGATATTAATTATCGAAGGGTTGCCTCCAGATGGCGCCGCGGCATAGAGGGAGGTAAACCATGAAAGGAAAGATGAGATTGCCCGTTTCCGTCTCCATCATATTGACCCTGGTTTTCGCCATTCCGATAGATGGATCATATCTTTATGGCGAAGGTAGGGTGCTGTATGTTGGAGGGAGTGGTGAAGGAAATTACAGCAGTATACAGCAAGCGGTAGATGATGCAGGAGATGGAGACACCATCTTTGTATACGGCGGAGTGTATAATGAGAGTGTCCTGGTAAACAAGCAGATAAAACTGATGGGAGAGAGCAGAGATGACACAATAATCGCCGCCGCCACCGGTTATGCGATAAATGTTACAGCAAACAATGTTGAGATATCGCATTTCACCATAACAGGTGGTTCATACCCACATGCAGGTATCGTTGCATGTGGGGTGGAGAATCTGAACATTCACGACTGTAACTTTGAGAACAACGACTGTGGTTTGTCTGTATTCTCGTCATACGGTAGCACTATTTCAGGATGTGATTTTCTGGATGGGTTTTCTGGTATTGTGATCGCTCAGTCCCATGACGTGGTGGTCTCGGATTGTACGATCTCAAATATTACCGGCAGTGCCTTCTCTAAATATGCGGGCAACATCTCGGAGTTTGAGGGATGCGGAATATCTCTGGAGGGCTGTCAGAATGTGACCATCTCGAATAACCAGATATCTTTATCGGATATTGCTATCTCCCTATGGTCTGCATCCCACAACAACATCTCACTAAATACACTGCATGACAACATTGGAGGGATACTTCTTGCCCCATACTCCGATTATAACATTATTTCCGAAAATACAGTCACCCAAGAAGATTCCTTTGGCATAAGCGTACAGGGTGGCTCCTTCAACAGAATTTCACAGAATGACGTGGAAGAGTGTAAAGGATGGTGCGCAATATGTATTGTTAAGGGCTGGTCGCGGGGTAACAACATATCGGAAAATCGCGTTGTTCACAGCAAGATCGGGATATCGGTAGAAGGAGTGAAAAATACGGTGTACAGAAATAACATATCTCTTAACACCGATTTTGGTCTGTACCTCGGGTCATTCCTTGCAACGAGATGCAGAGGTAATGTGATACAGAAGAATAATTTTATTGAGAACGGTGTAGATGCGAGTTTCTGCACGCCGGTTCTCTCCTTCAACCGATGGATCGGAAACTACTGGAGTGGTCACTCTTCGGGTCCAAAGA
>CAYSPA010000037.1:0-10964 GCA_964432835.1 uncultured Thermoplasmatales archaeon
ATGGCGATGCCGTCAAAAAATCCAGAGATGGCTTTTCATATGGATAGATAACACATGTCGACCATGTACCAACATAAATATGCTTTCCGATGGAATTTCCATATTCATGTATTCTATCTATTATCTTGCATGCCGCTTCATACGATTCTTTCACCGCGGGATGATAGATATCTTGGGTTATTCCATAAAGCATGCTTGCCTGACTGAAGAGCATATCTATCCAGATTGCATCTACTCCGCATTCAATTTGCTTATATGCCCAGCTTAAAAGCAATTCTTGAAAATCCTCATTCGTAATGTCTGGAAAGTATGCATTTACTTTCATATGATCATATTCTTCCAAAGTCGAGTTCGGATCCATCCATAAATGCCACTTTGCAAATAAGTATTGAAACTCTTCTTTTGTCATATTTATTCCCCATTTCGATGGATCCAAAGCCATTTGCCATGTTTCATTTGTGTAGAAAAACTCCTTTGTTATCGGATTCCATGTTAGCCTCGTTATTATTTGAGCTGGAACGGCTCCGCAGAATACGATGTCTGGAATTTCTTTCTTTATTTCTCTCAGCGCTTCTTTTAGATGCTTGTAGGTGTAGCCTTTGTATGCGCATGTTTTTACATAATTTTTGGGAAATTGCGGAGGTAAAACCATGTTGGCATCATCTGGACAAGGATACCACCGCCACCATCCCCTAAATACAAAACTCGCTTTTGTTTCTTTTAAAATCCCTATCACGTCATTGATGGTTCTATTGAGATTAATCCAGTCTGTTACCCTTTCGTAAAGGATAGCCACTTTTACATCTTCCAGAATCATCTTTTCATCGCTATCTTGAGAGACATCGAAGCTCGGCAACAATAACAACAGACAAGCAATTGCAAATATTGATCTCATTTCTCACCTCCCAAGGTTAAATATCACCACCTTTATCTCATCCCATGCTTTATTTCCTTCCATATCATATGCAATAACCTTTACCTTATGTTTTCCTATGGCAAATTCGTCCCATATCCATTCGTAAGGTTGGTCGGTATCGTTATATTTTAGGATACCATCTATGTAGAACTCGACCTTTTGTATTCCATCTTCATCATGTGCATCTGCTATAACGGTTATTTTTCCTACTATTATTGGCTCCTTTAGGGGAGCGATCTCTTTATCGAAAACATAAAGATAGTTTCTTGGTCTTTCAATACCAATCAAAGGTTTTCCACGGGCCCTGTTTTTCGCTAATTCTGCTATTGTTTCATATGTATCAAATTCTGGAGCCAAAGAATCATAAGCCCTTAACTTGCCAAATGATAGAATTTTTGCATCCTTTCCCATGAAACCTCCGTGAACCGGATATGCAAAAATGATGGTTCTCTTCCTGAAATATCCGTCTGCATATTTCAAAAACTCTCTCTGCTCTTCTTTAGATAATTTTTGACTGAATGTCCCCAGTGGCGTATTGGTCGTATCCGCCCAGTCGATGAATGCAATAATTGGAATGTCTCCCAGTTTCTCTTTCGTTATATTTATTATGAATTCCCATTTCGTATCGTTGAGTTTTCTTTCTTTAATCTCTCTAACCCGAGGGGAAGCGGTAACGAAATCGAGCTTCGGTGGGGGATAGGGAAAAGTCAAGGGAGTATATGCCCAAGTTCCAACATAGATATGCTTTCCCTTTTGATTTCCATATTCATGGATTTCATCCACCACTTTGCAGGCAGCTTCATATGATTCCTTCACCGCTTGATGATAAACGTCTCCAGTTAATCCTTCGAGTATTTTTGCTTGTTTGAAGAGCATGTCGATCCAGATTGCATCAACGCCGCAATCTATCTGTTTCTTTGCCCAGCTCAGCAAAAGCTCCCGAAAGTCGGGATTTGTGATATCTGGAAAGCCTCGATAGTTTGGTGGTAGTTCTTTATCGATACCCCATTTTGAAGGATCTAACCTCATAGCTCCAGTTGCATTTTCGTCAAGGATTTCTCTGGTTATTGGGTTCCATTCTTTTTTGAAAAGGAATTGAGCCGGAACCGCTCCGCAGATTATTATATTTGGATTATTTTTTCTAATTTCAGCTGATGCCTTTCTCAAATGCTCGTAAGTATAACCAACCTCTGCAACGCTCTCAAGATACTCATCTGGAAAAGCGGGATCCGTTACATTCTCGGGACAAGGATACCATCTCCACCATGCTCTGAATATAAATTCTGTTCTGGTTTCATTGAGGATTCTAACTATGTCATCGATGGTTCTGTTTATCCTAGAATCTGGGGAGATGCGCTCATAAAGGGAAGCTACCTTTACATCCTCTAAAGCGTTTTTCTCACAAATGTGTTCATCACTTTGAAATGCACCGAAATTTAGCAACAGTAAAACCAAGCAGATGATTGCAAATGCTGATCTCATCTCTCACCCCCAAGGTTAAATATCATCACTTTGACTTCATCTTGTGCCTCATTTCCTTTATTATCATAAGCAATTATTTTTAACTCATGCTCACCCATCGCAAATTCATCCCAGAGCCATGAATATGGCTCCTCATAATCTGTTGATTTCAAGATATCATTAACGTAAAACTCAACTTTTTGTATTCCATCTTCATCAGAAGCCTCTGCTATAACGGTTATATCTCCCAATATTACGGGCATCCTTAGGGGAACGATCTCTCTATCGAAAACATAAAGATATTTTCTCGGTCTCTCAATAATAACTATCGGATTTTCTTCCGATTTATTTTGAGCGAGCTGTTTTATAGTCTCATAGGTTTCAAATTCCGGAGCCAGTGCATCATACCAGTTGAATTTACCATAAGAAAGTTTCTTCACAATTTCTTTTCTTCCCATGTCGCCTCCATGCACAGGATAGATAAAGATTATTCCTTTCTTTGAAAAGAATTCATCCGCTTTTCTCAGAAATTCTCTCGCCTCTTCTTTTGTTAGTTCTTGACTGAAAACATAAAGCTGGGTTCTTCCCGGGCCACCGTAATCTATTCTTGCAAATATGGGAATCTCATATTCTTCTTTAATTTTCTTTACCAGCGCATCCCAAAGCTCTTCGTTGAATTTTCCTATTTCACCCGTAAACTTATCTTTGATTTCATTTGGCGAAGGAGAAACCATCGCAGCATCGACGTTAACATACTCTTCTGGAACATCTACGATAGAGTTTCCTTGAATGACCGCAACCCATGTTATAACGTAAATGTGCTTGCCCTTCTTTTTTCCATATTCATGTATCTTGTCAACGATTTCCCTCGCCGCTTCATAACTCTCTTTCACAGCCGGATGATCGGGATCCTCCGTTAAAATCTCCATCAAACGAGCTTGCATATAAAGCATATCGATCCAGATAGCATCGACACCCGCATCTATCTGCTTGTAAATTCTGTCGAGGAATATTTTCTGAAAGTCTGTATTTGTTATATCTGGAAAATATTTCTCCATTCTTTGTTTAAGTTCTTCTTCGCTTGGGCAAGGCTCGTTTTCACCGATATCCCCCCATCTCTTTGCCCAATAACATTGAACATCTCTCTTACTCACATCGATTCCCCATTTCATTGGATCTAATGCCATTTCCCATGCTCTGTCCCTATCTCCAGGTTCAAGAATTAAGCGAGATTCACCCACTTCCTCTGGATAAAGAAATTCAGCTTGCGTTCCACCGCAGAAGATGACATTTGGTAACTCTTTCTTTATTTCCGAAATAGCTTCCTTCAGATATTCATAGCTATAACCAAGTAATTCGCATACCTCCATCCTATCTGGAGGCAAATCAGAGCATTCATCTGGGCAAGGTTTCTGGGTCATCCATCCTTCGAATATAAAATCCGTTTCTAGCTCTCTAAGGATTTCTATCACATCATCTACACTTCTGTTTATAACACCACCATCTGTCACATGACGATACTGAACGGCAACCACTGTATCGCCTAAGTTGCTGGAAGTTGAATTTAGCTTTTTCTCCCGAGCGAGTTCCTTTATCGTTTCATAGGTTTGAAACTCTGGAGCCAAAGCATCATAAATTTTGTATTTTCCATAAGAAAGGATTTCTGCATTGCTTCCCATCCAGCCGCCGTGCAAAGGATAGACAAAAACGATGGGTAGGCCAAACTCTTCTCTCTTCCTTTCGAAAAATTTGTCCGCCTTTCTTAAAAACTCCTTTTGTTCCTCTTTTGACAATAGCTGGGAGAAGATTCCCAAGGGTTGATCCTCCCATTTAACCGCTGCCTCATCCATGAAGATGAGAACCAAAACATCATTTCCAAGATATTTCTTCACCTTTCCAAAAAAGTTATCCCATCTTTCTTCGAACAAATTTTTATTTTTAACCTCATTCTCCCATATCATGTTGACCACAAAATCGAAATCCGGCGCTGGATAGGCGGGTTTCCCATTTTCATCTTTTATCTCAAGAAAATTTGTCCATCCCCCAACGTAGATATATCTTTCCTTTTCTTTCCCATATTTGTGAATCTCTTCTATCTGCTTTAAAGCCGCTTGATAAGCTTTCTCAACTGCGGGATGGTGGGGATCGTCTGTTAGTTCATAAAAGATTCTTGCCTGAGCGAAAAGCATGTCTATCCAGATTGCATCAACTCCCTTGTCTATCAAATGTTTTGCCCAGCTAAGTTGGAGTTCTTGAAAGGCAGGATTGGTTATATCCGGATAATATGCAAACGCCTTTGTCCAATCATATTTATCTGGTGTATCCATCCATGAAGGTATGAAGCCAAGCAATCTACCTCTATTCCACTGAAACTCTTCCTTTGTTATCGAAATATTCCATTTCTGCGGATCAAGTGCCATAGCCCATGTTTCCTCTCTGCTGTAGTTCCTTCCAGTTATGGGATTTCTTTCCATCGCGTTGACTCTCTCCGTTGGTATACCCGCACAAACGATAGTATCTGGTTTCTCAACTTTTATTCTATCAATGGCCTCCCCTAAGGTATCGTAGTATTCCTCTGGAATAACATTATATCTCCAGAAAGCCCGGAAAACAAAATCAGTTTGTGTTTCTTCAAGATGAGTGATAACATCATCCAAGGTTCTGTTGAAAAATTCGTAATCTACGAGACGATACCATGATGCAACCTTAACATGTAGGAGTTGTTCCATTTCGTCATCGTGTAAGCAACCTGGAAATAGGTTGACCGCAAGCAGTAGACATAAAACCATACAAGCTATCTTTCTTTCCATCCTATCCACCCGAATTGAATATTATTACATCGATCTCATCCTGTGCTCTATTTCCATCATTATCATATGCAATAACCTTTATCTGGTGTTTCCCTATAGCGAACTCACTCCATAGCCATGAGTAAGGTTCATCGTAATCCGTTGATTTCAAAATGTTGTCAACATAAAACTCGACTTTTTCTATTTCATCTTCATCTTGTGCATCTGCTATAACGGTTATATCTCCCAGTATTATTGGCATCTTCAGAGGGACAATTTCTTTATCAAAGACGTAGAGATAGTTTCCGGGTCTTTCGATGCCGACCAACGGTTTCTTTCTACTTTTAGCTAATCCCACCATTGTCTCATATGTTTGAAACTCTGGAGCGAGAGAATCGTAACATCTTGATTTGCCATATGACAGGATTGTGGCATCAGGTCCCATATCTGGACCATGAACTGGATATATGAAAGTGATACCCTTTCTTTCAAAAAACTCATCTGCAATCCTTAAAAACTCCCTCTGTTCTTGAGAGGATAACATCTGACTGAAGATTTCCATGGGCGAGTTATCATATCCATAATCAAAAAACACGAAGATCATAACATCTGGCATCTTCTCTTTGAGAAATGCTAATTTCTCCTCCCATTCTGATTCATCCATCTCCATATTCAGAATTTCTTTTTGATGAACAGTTCCTGTTATAAAATCCAAGTCAGGAGGTTGATACGGGAAGTTTGCGGAGGTGCCCCAGCTTCCGACATATATGTATTTCCCATACTTTGAATACCCATACTCGTGTATTTTATCCACTATTTCTGAGGAGGCTTCAAAAGTTTCCCTTACCGCTATATGATTTACATCACCGGTAAGCTGTCCGAGGAGGAGAGAGGGCATGAATAACATATCTATCCATATCGCATCTGCCCCCGCATCGATCAACCTTTTTGCATGACTTAGAAATAGTTCTTGAAATTCTGGATTTGAAGGATCTGGGAAGTAAAATGGCATCTCCTCCTTTGGGTTATATGGCTCTTCTCTCACCCAGCCATGCCTCTTTGCCCACCATGTTTGAAACTCCTCCCTCGTTACTGGAATGTCCCATTTTGATGGATCCAGAGCCATCTCCCATGTCTCGTTTCTCAAAAGTATTTCACCCGTTATTGAATTTCTACTGCATGGGTTTAGAAATTCTAGGGGAAGAGAAACACAGATCATCACATCTGGCATCTCGGCTTTTATCTTCTCGGTAGCGTTTTGAAACTCTGCAAAACTGTAACCATGCTCCTTACATCTTTCGTACTGCTCTTGAAGGTTGGAAGGGTCGATACACTCTGGTGGGGCATCGAATATATCTTCACAACATTCGGGACAAGTGATCCAGTGATGGAAAGCGCCAAATACGAGATCTGTTTTCACGCCCTTGAGGATATCTACCACGTCATCGTAACTTCTGTTGAATATTCTGCCATCTGTTATGGTCATGTAAAAACAGGCTACCCTAACCTGAGATAGTCTCTCTCTCGCCGTTGTTTTTACGTCATCGGGTATAACAGGAATCTCTATTTGCTGTCTTGTTCCCGAATCACCTGATTCAATTCCATCAAAGTTTACATTAGGTATTAGCAGCAGGCACAGTATCCCCACTATCAGGGTTCCTTTCATTTTTCACACCCAACTAAATATTAAAACATTCATCCTATCCTCTGCTTTGTTACCGGAATTGTCATAGGCTACAACCTTTATCTCATGATTTCCTATGGCAAACTCGCTCCATTGCCATTCATATGGACTTTCTTCGTCTGTTGTTTTCAATTTATCATCGATGTAAAATTCTACCCTGTCTATCCCGCTTTCGTCAGTGGCATTCACTACAACTGTAATCCTTCCGATAATGAGCGTTTTTCCTATGGGTAGCAGAGCCCTATCAAAAATGTATAGGTAACCCTCTTTTGGTTTTTCTATGTGAACTTCTGGTGACTCGTTATCTTCTGTTACCAAAATTTTTGCCTCATATGGATGCAGGGTCAATTCGAAATTATCGGGCTCATCGATTACTATGCTTTCTCTATTTAGAACATCGTATAGAACTTCCCCTTCTCCGAAAGGCACTTCCAGTATACTTGTCGCATTTCTTCCCTGAAAATTGACAACGACAACGATCTTTTCATCTTCACATTTTCTCAAATAGGCAATGATGTTATCTCCGCCTTTCCATACATTCTCTATCGTTCCCCGTTTGATTGCCCTGTATTTTTCCCTAATGTCTAGCAATTTTTTATAGAGGTTGAACATCTCGTAATTAATCGAATCGATATCTCCATCCGGAAAGATCTCTCTGTGATAAATGTGTGGGAATCCCGGGATGGTGGTGATCAAAACCGCTCCAATTTTGTGTAAATGCGGATTGTTTTCGTAGAATTGATAACCAAAATCGTGCGTCATCAAAAATCTTCCTCTGGGTTTTCCATAGTACAGACATTCTTCCTCAAAAAACTCCACAAAATCTTCGGAGGTAACCCTTCCCATTATGACATCTCGCATGAAACACCTGCCAAACTCATAGGAGTAGGAGGCATCGGCAAATTCATTTAGCTCAGGTAGAGCCATGGAGCATGGAATGGGATTGGGACACGGACATCCATCTTCTTCCTCTACTCCAGCATTGTATAGGTATAATCTTCCAAGATAAGCCCATTCCAGATATAATGCCTTATCCTCTCCGAGGGCAGATTTAATACTTTCAAGTAAATACTTTGAGTGGTGCTCTCCCTCCACAGGTTGAGGACAGTCTGGAATACTTTCGTTACAGTACTGTGTCCCTATAGCGTCTACTCTCCACCCATCGATTTCAAATTCATCAACATAATACTTGGCTATCTTGGTGAAATAATTTATAACCTCTGGATTCGCCCTATCTACAGCGTATCCCCAGCTTTTATGTGGCCAGCAATAAACCAAGTTCCCATATTTGTCTCTGAGGATCCAGTCTTTATGATTCTCATAGATGTATCTACCCGGTCCGGTGTGAGCGGTAACCAAATCCAGTATTACTTTTATCCCATAACTATGAGCGGTCTCGATAAAATGTTTGAAATCCTCTTCAGTTCCTTTTGCTGGATCTAACTCATAGTAATCTAAAATGTAGTATCTGCTCAATGGTGTTCCGGGTTTATACTTCCATATGGGTGTCAGGTAAATTGTTTTTATTCCCATTTCAGCAAGCAGGGGGAGCATTTCTTCTTGTTCTTTGAAAGTGAGGATTCCTCCCTTGCTTGGCTGTATCATTTCAAACAGAGGTTCATTTATCCAGTCAGCCTGTTCTGTAACCTTGGTTTCGTTTCCCGACGGAGAAGGAAAAGGTATCAGGGGTGTGGATAGCAGGATGACTGTCGAGGCGATAAAGATGGTATAAATGCCCTTTTTCATTCACTCTTAACCTCCTAAATTAAACACCATGACATTTATCCTGTCATCCGCTTTGTTACCCGCGCTATCGTAAGCCACAATCCTTATCTCGTGTCTGCCTATCGCAAATTCATCCCATAGCCACGAGTATGGCTCATCGTAATCTGTTGATCTCAAATCGCCATCCACGTAAAACTCCACTTTGCTTATCTCTCCCATCGCATCGGCTTCGATGGTTATGGGTCCAATTATCAGTGTACTGCCAAAAATGGTTGGGATTATCTGTCTGTCAAAGATATATAAGTATCCCTCCGATGGTTTTTTGATCTCTACCGATATATTAACTGCACCTTCATATCTGGTACATTCAAAAACTCCGGTTGCACCGTTCACTTCTATAGTCTCACCGTACAAAGTTATGGTTCCTTTCCAGTTTATGAAAGCCCTTCCCCACGTTCTGCTTGCATTGAGGTCCCACCATGTTCCCTTACCCACTCCCCATTTGGTTGGATAGAATAAAGCAACATCTCCCACGAGTCTGACTTCTCCACCTTCATAGGTACCATTTATGTAAAATCTTGAAGGTTGGAGACCACCATTGTCCTCTAACGTATAATTATCAAACCTGAAGTCCAAACCCCTTGAAGGAAAGCTGAGTCTTCCTTGATGCTGGAATGGAACGGGTGGTTTTATGGGAGATGGATTTTCTGCATATCCAATAGCTAATTGAAATTCATCCGAATAGAGGTATCCACACGTAAACCACAATGGCGCCCCGGCCACCCCTATGGCAGTATCCAAGTAATAAACCCTGTGATATGCTCTATCCCATATGGCATGCCCAGTGAACTCTATTCTTTTAACGCCGGGTTTTTCTATCCAGCCCGTAACCTCGCCTATCTCCCAGAATCCTCCCCATATATCTATCTCCTCTTTGTTGAAAACCGCTCCATGAATGATATAAGGTCCCTCGGGCTTGCCCATCCAATAGGTAACGCCTCTTGGTTTCAGTTTGATTTCCACGTTTACTTCGTTCCCTTCCAGTGGAACAACCTTATAAATCCACTCTCTCTCGTCAATGTTGTAGGACATCGAAGCCATGCACTTCTTCCCATCCCTGTATTTACCATAGCAATACACCGTTGGAAAATCAAACATCTTTCCCTCATCATAATAAGGTGGACCTATGAGAACGTAGAACTTTCGCCACTCACCATCTATGAAGAACATATCCGCGAAATGATCTGGAGTTTGTCCATGAACCGGATGGGGTATCCTTATCTGGAAGAGGAAAGGTTCCCCTCCCTTGGTTTTTCCTATGCCAACGAATATGAAACAGCTCAATCTCCATTTCAAACCATTCCATTTGAGTTCACCATCTTGAGTTTTTATGAACTCCGTACCCAGAGGTACAAAATCATGCAGGGTTGGCACATCTGTGATATTGGAATTACTACTCGTAAGTGGCCATTTATCATCGCTCGATTGCGTGGCTAAGCCATATGGTATCAATAGCGTCATACATATCATTCCAATAATCAACCTTTTCATTTCCTCTCACCTCTACAGGTCTCGATTACGTTTCTTTATATTGCCAACATTTGTAATAAAATTTTTCCCAAATTTTGCCCGATTTTCTGATGGAAAATGCATCTAAATGCACATAAGTCCCACATCTACTGGGAAAAATATTGCAATCATCATAGGAAGATCAAAACACTCTACCCGAATCTTCTCTCCTCCTTCTCACGAGAAGTTCAATTAAACCGGGCGTTATTATCACTCTGTTCTCCATGACGATGTAACCAAAGGGCAAAACCGTTGATTCGTTCTCGCTGTACCTTATCTCGACAGAATCCGTAACCTCTATATCCTCTATCCTCTCCCCCGCATAAACCAGCATAACCATAAGAATGGCACTGTCTGTTGTCAACTGCTTTTTGCCAAGATTTCTTCTCTCTGCTGCCGGCAGGCGCGATGAGATGAGTTCTCTCGTTCTGTTCTTTTGGGGATGGTCTCCACATATTCCACCAATTACAAAATACCTGTACCTCTCAAAATCCTCTGTTCTGAGTGGTTTATCAGCAGAGGGGTCCAGGATTATGGTCTTGTCTGGCTCAACCACTTCAGTGAATGACTCTCTGTACACCTTTCCCAGCTTTTCCAACCTTTTGTCATCAACATTTGTGAAAATAATGTTACCCATGGCTATCTTGGAAGCGTGTCTATATTCCAGAAGTACCCATTCCGTAATGGGTTCGAGGTTCTCTATGACTATAAGCGGCAGATCCATAATTCCACTCTTATGGGAGATGGATGAGCTGTACCTCTACGTCGTCAAGGCGGATCATTGCTCACCGCCTCTCCCTGCGTAGAGGCAATATATAAT
>CAYSPA010000038.1:0-10648 GCA_964432835.1 uncultured Thermoplasmatales archaeon
AAAGAGATAGAGAAACTGATTTATCCTGTCGGTTTTTATAAAACTAAGGCGAGGAGAATAAAGGAGATATCGAAACTTCTCCTTGAGAAATACAATGGCAAAGTCCCCGACGATTTCAATGAGCTGATAAAGATAAAGGGTGTTGGCAGAAAAACCGCAAACATAGTTATGGTGTATGGCCATGATGAGGATGATTACCTTGCGATAGATACGCATTGCCATAGAATACCGAATCGAATAGGTTGGATATCAACCAGAACCCCAGAAGAAACCGAAAAAGAACTGAAAAAGAAACTCCCGAAAAAATACTGGAGAGATTTCAATCATCTATTTGTGAGATTTGGACAGAAGATTTGTTTGCCTGTTTCCCCAAAGTGCAGCGAGTGTCCAATAGAAAAATACTGCAAGAAGGTTGACGTAACCAGGCACAGATAATTACTCACTTAATTCTCGAGTAGAAAACGTATTTGGTCGGTATCCTTTTTCTGATTCCGCTTCTGTAACCGCATTTTCTGCAGATATATTCGATCTTTGAATTCTCTCCCCATATATCTCTGCTCTTCACAATATATATCCTCGAGTTGCATACGGGACATCTGTCAGAAGAAAACATTTTCTTGCTCTCTCTGGTGAAGATCTTCAATCTTGCGATTCTGTTATTTATGGCGATGATTCTCAGTCTCCTCTCGCCAACTTTCTCATCTTCCAGGATTCTGGATACTATCTCTTTCAGCCTCTTCTGGGAAACTATTACTTTATGTTCTCTGAAAATCTTTTTCAATGCTTCAACCACATCATATTCTCCAGCGAATCTCCTCATCCTATCGTTTTTATAACATCTGTCCTCGTTACTATGCCTTCTATCCTATCGTCCTTAACTATGGGCAGGCAACCAACATTTTCATCGGCCATCCTTTTTGCAGCATCTTTTATGCTCATATCAGGGTCTCCAGTTACAGCTGGTGCCCTCATTGCATCCCTGACCAACATCTCCTCCAGGCGGTGCTTCTGGTGCCTGTATGGTATAGACCTTTTCAGATCCGCAAGGGCTCTCACTATGTCCATCTCCGCTATTATACCAAGAACCTTGCCCTCCTCCAAGACAGGGAGCCTAGCTATGTTGTTCTCTATAATTAATCTCCTTGCATGTATTACTCTATCATCTGGAGCAACTGAGAGCACATTCTTTGTCATTATCTCCTTAACCGGTCTCTCATCCTCAACCAGAGGTAACAGGTCTGCCTTGGTTACAACACCAACGAGTTTTCCTTGATCAACTACTGGCAGCATTGTCAAGCCGGGGAGTCCAACCGTTTTGAGTATTTCCTTTACAGGAGTATCTGGAGTTACTGTATCAAACTCTCTAACCATAACGGATGTTGCATGCAGATGGGCGGGATTTACATCCCTCTTTCTTATGGAGCCGAGTTTCTCCACGATCTCCCCATCTGTTACCACACCGATGAGTTTTTCATCATCGAGTACCGGTATCTTGGTTATATCGTTCTTCTCCATGAGATACAGTATATGTTCAAGAGATGTGCTTTTATCTACCCATATAACATCCTCTGTCATTACATCTCTAACCTTCATCTTCTCCATTAAAAAATTCACCCCTCTCTACAGTCTTCACACAAATATTTCCCATCAACCTCCATCAAGTCTGTCGAAAGTTTTCCGCAACCCTCGCACTTTCCAGCCAGAGACGATGGGGATGGTTCCTGAACAGCCCCTCCCTCTATGGCGCTCCATTCCCTGCTCAGCTCAATGAGCGCTGGAGAAATTCTGAATATGTCCTTTTCCGTTATTATTCCAACGAGTTTTCCATCTTCGACCACCGGTAATCTCCTTATGTTGTGGCGATTCATCACCCTCATTGCATCCTCTATCGTTATGTACGGATCTATGGTTATCAGGGGTGTGCTCATAACGTCCCCAACCTTAACCTTGCCAGCATCCCTTCCCTCTGCAACTATCTTTTCGAGGATATCGCTCTCCGTTATTATGCCAACCGGTTTGTCTTCATCCATGACGATGCTACTGCCGACTTTGTTTTTCCTCATCATCCTCGCCACACTTTTTACGCTGTCAGAAGGCGAGCATGTAAGTATTTTGACCCGCATCGCCTCTTTCACTATTATATCCCTTTTCATCCATTAACCATATCTGAAAAAGCATTAAAATACTTTTTTTATTAGATTTCGATTTGGATGGCGGCAAGTAACTATGAAAGGGAACTAAAATCCATACTAATGGGCGATGAAGATGTGATCAATACGGTAACAAAAACGTGTTCAGAAGAGGAGAGAAAGAAATACTACAAAATCCTGAAAAAGCCTTTTATCGTCGTTCGCGCCGCGGGATCATATGGGGTGGACCTCGTTGGAGTGAGAAGCGATATCTCGTTACTAATAGAAATAAAATCGAGCAAATCAAAAAGGATACATTTCAGCAGTACGGGGGGAAAATTGCAGAAACAGGCGGAAAAAATGAAGAAAGATTGCGAGCGCGCCGGCGTCCTGCCAATTTATGCATTCAGATTAAAGAATACGAGGGGAGATGCCTGGAGGGTATTCACATTTCCAATGGAAATCAATGGTCTCAATGGGTTAGCAAAGCGGTTCTACGCGAAATTGCCGAGATTGAGGCTAACCAAGGATAGCAATCTCATTATGGATTGGGATGAAGGCATGCCCCTGTCAGATTTTATCGATATGGTTGTTCCGCTGTAAATGATAAAGTATATAGGTTCATAGTCCATTCTCCTAAACATGAAAATACTGATAGCGTATGATGGTTCGGATTCCTCCAGAAAGGCTGTGGATTTCGTCAGAGGGATGGCAAAGAGCGAGGATGAGATCATACTTCTCACCGTAATTCCCGCAGAGTTGCTATCATCGACCTTCACCAAGATGCTTCTTCCCAACATAGACCTCGCAACCGTTGCAAAAGATAGTTCGTTTAAAGAGAGAGCGGAGGAAACTTTGAGAGAGGTTGCCGAAAAGCTGAAAGGAGTTGTTGCAAATGTGGAAACCCTCGTAGAAAGTGGAGACCCCGCGGATGAGATACTGGTAACCGCAAAAAGTAAAGGGTGCAACCTCATAGTCGTTGGATACAAGGGTTACGGTAAAGAGGGTAGATTCTTAATAGGAAGCGTGACAGATAAGATAGTGAGGCACGCATACTGCTCGGTTTTGGTTGTGAGATAGGGATATGCACCCATCGGAAGAGATAAAATTTGAAAAGAGCAGAAAACTTGAAGGTAAGAAGGTATGCCTGTGTATAACGGGTAGCGCGGCATGCGCAGAGGCTTTTTATCTCTGCAGAGAACTGATAAGACATGGCGCGGATGTCGATGTTTTCATGACTCCAGAAGCAACGAGACTCATCCACCCCAATCTGATGGAGTTCGCCTCCGGGAAAAAACCCGTAGTTGAGCTCTCTGGAGATGCAGAGCATGTGAGTTTATGCGGGAGGGGATGCTGTGATGCCGTTGTTGTATGCCCCTGCACGGCAAATACCATCTCCAAGGTAGCTCTCGGTATAGCAGATAACGCCGTAACCTCGTGCGTTCTAACTGCAATAGGCTCGAAACTCCCAGTGATAATTGTACCGGCCATGCACCTATCATTGATGAAGAATGACCCTGTGGAGAGGAATATTGAAAGATTAAAAGAGATGGGGTGCACGATAGTTGAACCAAGAATAGAGGGGGAGAGGGCAAAGATAGCCGATAGGGAAACCATTATAGAGAACATCATAAGATGTTTAAGAAAGAGAGACCTGGAAGGTAAAAAGATTCTGATAATAGGCGGCGCCAGCGCCGAAAGAATAGATGACATTAGAGTTCTGACCAACAGGAGTTCGGGAAAATTCGCCGTTGAGCTGGTCAGGGAATGTTTTGAGAGAGGGGCGTATGTTGAATTCTGGCACGGATGGATGAGAGAAAAGGTTCCGGATTATGTCAGATCGAGGGAGTTCGAAAGTGTTGAAGATTTGCTCAAGATGATAAATGACTGTAAAGACTTCGATTTCATCTTTGTGTGTGCAGCCCTCTCGAATTACATCCCCGAACCGATGTATGGAAAAATACCTTCCAGCATCGGAGGGTTAACCCTGGACCTTAAAGTGGCACCAAGGTTGATAGATAAATTGAAAGAAGTGGTGGGTGGAGAAAGAATTATAGCCTTCAAAGCGGAGGAAAGGGAGGAGGATCTTATAAAGAAAGCAAGAGAGATGTCCAGAGTTTTCTACATGGTCGTTGGAAACCTCACCTCATCATTTGGTAGTGACAGGACGAAAATATGGATTTTCAGAGATGGAAATGTCATTGAGAAGGAGGATAAAAAGGACAAACTCGCTGAATTAATCGTGGATAAACTCGGGTGATTAATATGGAAGAAAGTCCAACCATTTTTGTTCCGGCTCACATAACATGTTTCTTTGATCCCCACTACGACAAAAATATCTTCAGATCGGGGTCAAGGGGAGCGGGATTTTCGATAGACAAAGGGGCGAGGGTGAAAGTCAGCATAGCGAGAGCGAGGTCATTTAACGTGGAGGTTTTCATCAATGGTAAGAAAGAAGAGGCGCTCACAACAGAGACAGCTGTCCGGAATTTGATAGGAAAAGAGCCTCTCAATGTCAGGGTCGATATCGAGCAAGACCTGCCAACATCGCAGGGCTTCGGCATGAGCGGCGCCGGCGCCCTGGGAGCGAGTCTTGCCATATCAAAAATATTTGGCATAGATAAGATAACCGCCATAAAGAATGCTCACGCTGCAGAGGTTATATGTAAAACGGGTCTGGGAGATGTCATAGCCCAGCTGTTCGGTGGTATAGAAATCAGAAAAAGTCCGGGACTCCCACCCTTCGGCATGATCGAACACATACCCGGAAGTTTTGAGGTCGTAATCTGCGTGGTTGGGGAAAAACTGAAAACAAAAAAGATTCTCGAGAATGAAAGTGTCATGAAAAAGATAAGCATGAGAGGAAAGTACTGCCTCGATTCTCTGCTCGAAAGTCCATCTGTTGAAAATCTATTCTCTCTCTCCTACGATTTCATGAAATATACCGGGCTGGCGGATGAGAGGATAAAAAAGATCGTCGACATGGCCAACAACTTTGGCAGAGCGTCCATGTGCATGATAGGTAACTCGATTTTTGCAGTTGGAGATAATGAGAGACTCGCACAGATTCTGTCCAACTTTGGTAAAGTTTACAGGGCAAAGGTCGATACGGAAGGGGCAAGGGTCATGGATTAGATTTTTTCCGCTCGCCGGAGGCGAGGTCTATGAGTTCTTTTTCTCCATCAGCGGGACCTTTTGCGAAGAGTACATCGCCGGGGAGTATCTTGGCATCCTCATCTGGACCGTAAATCCACTTGTTACCTCTCCTTATGGCTATCACGAACATACCCGTCTCGCTCGCGAGTTTCAACTCTCCGAGTGTTTTATTGCAGAGGGGGGAATCTAATGAAACCTCTACTCTGGTGAAGACCGTGTCGGATTCCCTCACGCTCTTTTTTATTATGGGATGGAGTTCGATGTCTCTCAGCTCAACATCTGCTATCTCCTGTGCAGCATCTGCTATCTGTTCCCCGGAATCTACGAGTCTCAGGAGGACCAGAGCTTCATCAACGTCGATCTCATTTTGTTTGAGTTTGTTCAGTATCAGTCTGTAAGTGGTTTGATGAAGCGAATCTATATATTCTTCTAGGTCATAGACCTCCTCCGCTATTCTTCTGTTGTCGTAAAGGAGAGAAGAATAGGCAAGGTCTATCATCAGCTCCGATTTATCTTTAACCTCCAGTATCAGGTCTTCAAGGTCTATATCGAATTCTTCGCTCAATCCAGTTCCCTCCTTTTACCCTTTATAAAGTCCTTGAGTTCCTTATATCCGCTCTCATTTCCACGCATGATGAGTATGTCTCCTTCCTTGAGCACAGTATCGGCACCAGGGTCGTATATCCAGTAATTCTTTCTCCTTACAGCGATTATCCTAACCCCCGTCTCGCTTTCTATCCTTAGTTCACCTATTGTTCTGTTTTTTGCAGGTGAATCCTTCGGTATCTTCGTCTTGAAAATCTTTTCCTCCGCCTCTCTCAGTATTTTCGTCAGGAATTTTATCTTGCTCTTTCCGAGCTGCAGGATTTTAACGATATCACCTGCCGCATTTGATAGGGATTCGGCAGCCTCTGCTATCTGAAGGATGCCGGATAACTTTTCGGCATCTTCCTTTGTTCTCGCGGCCATCATGGCTATCATTCTTATCTCGTAATTCAGATAGTCCATCCTCGCCTCCAGATACTTTACTTCCTCTGCTATCTCCTCATCCTGGAAAATCAGCGCGGAGTATGCGAGGTCTATGATTAGCTCGGATATGTTCTTCATTTCGGTGAGTATATCCTTTATAGATAAAGCCTTGTACTCAACCTCCTCAAACTCAACCTGTCTCCATTTGGGGGTTTTTTGCAATTTCCCCAGTATATCGAGTTTTTTCATCTTCCATCCTCAATAACCATGTAACTTTATTTAATTTTTTATCGTATGAAGAGTCCAAAATACCAAACCTGCAGTAGTATGGAATCTGGTACTGCGAAGTTAATTGTAAATTTAATCGTGATGTTCCTTTACAGTCGTCATATATTAAGATATAAACTTCACCCATCCACAAATAATCTCGATGTACAGAATGCATAGGAAATTTATTAGGGTGCATCTTTATTTTCAAGAAGAGTTAACCTGTTTTGGGAGTTCTCATAGAATTTTCCATAGAACAACGTTATCTCTTCCTGCAAACTCTCCTTTCTCATCGTATGCCTTCACATACAGCAGATATTTTCCAAATCCTGGTTTGTTCCATTTCCATGTGAATGGTGGCTGATCATCGGTATAAACAAGTTTATCGTTTACATAAAACTCAACCTTACTCATTGGACAGAGACACTCAACAGCCACATCTATCGGACCTATCACAAGTTTATCTCCGGGGAATTTTATTAAAAGATTCAGAACGCCAACTGCCTCTCTTCCAAATACATAAGCTGTTCTATCTGCAGGCTCTGTTGTGCAGGTAAATGTTCTGTTGTTTATGAATAATCTAATCGGTACCGATCCCTCATCAGAGCCAGAGCCACCCTGCACAAAATCATCCCATCCATCCTTATTGAAATCAGCAACCGCAAAACCACCATCAAGAAGATTATCCGACCATGTCAGTTCTCTCGATCTCAGTAATGCTACCACGAATGGTTTGAAAGTGTAGTTTTCTTCCTGTATAAACATGTGGACCCAGAAATCTCCACTGAAGATTACATCGAGTAAGCCATCGTTGTTGTAATCGAGAACTTCTACCGTTCCTGTTGTTGCTGCACCTATAGTAAAATTCGCCTCCTCCTCCACAGGAAGTGTCGCTATCAGGATTCCGGGATGTACTCTATCGAAGCATTCTGGAGAGTGATTGTTGAGTTTGAGATAGATATAACCGGAGGCATTTATCGGACCTGTACCATCATTCTCCGCACACACAACCAGATCGGGATATTCATCATGATTAAAATCCGCTGTTGCCAGACCCTTACACAGGGTACCGTAATCATAGATTATTCCGCCGAATGAAAAACTTCCATTGCCTCTATTCAGAAACAGTGCAACCTTTGCACAGTTTGTACCGAGAACAAAATCATCATAACCGTCCTGATTGAAATCAGCAACCGCTATGTGAGGAACCCCCCAGTCATTGGATGGTCTTTCTCCGGGGTTAGAGATATGATATTCTATTATACCGTTATCGGGAGATATGCTCATGATCAGCGTTCTGTTAAAATAATTAAAACTGCCCTTTTCGTTCCACAGTATCTCCACGATGTACCGTATCCCTCCACTTTCATCTTCACCAGAGGGGTATCTCGATACAAGGATGTCTTCGTCTCCATCTCCATTGAAATCCCCGGCATCCATATCCCACACATAATTTCTAATATTTGGGGTTATATTGACCTTTTTAAAACCACTTCCATTAATATTGTAAAGGATCGATATCTTTGCACCAGTTGCATCCTCTTCTACCCAAAAGTAAGATACTGCAATATCCATCCACCCATCACCATTAAAATCTGCGGAAGCTATAGCGGAACTTCCATACCCATTTTCAGATAATCTTATCACATTAAAAAATGGTGCCGTATATATGTCAAGATGAACATCAAGATCAATATTCCCCCATCCCATCAAGTCGAAAACTGTACAATTGGATTTTTCCATAAATTTTCCATCCAGATTGAATGATGATATTATAACTCCAGATAAGATGAGGAATGTAGAAAGCAGAACTATTAAGATCAACGTGGGAGTTTTTTTCACCATAATTTCACCCTAATATAAAAAATATATATAGGAAAAAATTAAATAATTTAATCTGGAGGCAATGGTGGTTCCTCATCCTGCCATGTTATGTACCAGAATAACATGTATTCGGTATCCTTGTTGTTTTGTGGGTTAGAATCGTGATCAAATCCTATCTCATCGTATTTGTCTATCACTATGTTGATATCCAGATATCGGCACATCTTTGGAGATTCGAAATTATCCACTATAAATCTCGTGATGCCCTGTCCATTCGGATTTCCGTTTATTGTTCCGGTGCGGCGATGTAATTGCTCACAATATGTGTAAGTATCATCATCAAGATAGAAATAGTCTGTCCATGTGGCATCAAAGCTATCCTGAAATTTACTCATGATCTCATATTTCACATTGTACCACTGAGTGATACCCCAGTGGTATCTAACCGCCAATCTTGGAGCAATATCATGGGCTGTCATGTTCCCCTCGGGTGTCTTTCTGTTTGGGATGGGTTTTTCCCACCATCCAAGGGCATTGCCCTGCTCTTCAAGTTCTTTTTCCATCTCCGCCTGTGCCTGCTCATCGGTGTATTCAGGAACTGCAAACACTGGTATCGCTGTACAGAGTAGCAGTAGCGCCAAAAATGTCGCAAGCATTGTTCTTTTCATTTCCCCCATCACCAGCAAGTGGAAATGCTGACGTCCATATATATATATATTGCGTTCGCTTTTTGAATGTTAGATAGCTCCTGTGAGAAAATCGACAGAGATCGGGATTTGAAATCCTGCTCCTCATGGTGGCAATAATGGTGGCTCTCCTCATACAGAGAAAGAAATGATGTACAGCTTGACTCAGAAACCATCGGACATGCGCCTACGCGAAACCGAACAGCATCAATACTCCTATGAGACAGCTCGCTCCAAGCAGGTCTATCACGCTTGTTATTATCGGTATGGTGATATTATCCGGATCCAAACCTTTCCTGAAAGAGTACACGGATACAGTATAGGTAACTACATCTATCAAAATCGTGAGTATCTGGCCCGAGATTATGGAAACGGCGAGCAGATTCTGCAGAGATAGCGTGCGTATCCCCATTATATGAGAAGATATGTAGACAAATACACCAACCAGAGTGAAAACAAAGAGAGAAAGAACATGTGCGAACAGAAACAATCTTATGGTATTTCTGGAGAGCATCCTTTCATAATCCAGCGTACCGAGATGCAGGGATGATGACATTCTTGATGCAAGTATCCCTCCTATGGCGCCGCCGTCCTCGAGGAATGGAGGTATTAAGATAAGGAGACCGGGTACGGTTATGAGGTTCTCTATGCGCGTACTCAGGACACCCCCGGAAAATAGACCAAAGATGCCACAGATGGAGAGAATGGGCAAACTCTCTTTCAGGATGCGGTTATAGTGATGCTTTTCGTTCTTTATCGTGTAAAGGTAATGCAGAGCTATTATTAGAACAATGAATGTGAAGACCATGAGATCCTTAACAATAGATGGAAGCCGGAGGACCGGTATCACAAAGAGGAACATAAGAGGAAGTGTTACCATATCACCAACCAAAGTTATGAGGGGAGCGGTTACGTTATCGGGGTCCCACCCCTTTCTGAACGATAGAAATGCTACCAAGAATGTGAATAGGAGCATGATTGTCGCGGAGCTTATACCGGTGGCTATGGAAATTACGATGAGGTCTTCATAACCTGCACTTATACCCATAAGGTTGGCAAATATTGCGGAGAAAAATCCGAGGAGAATGCTCATGGATGTGGTGAGAAAGAGGGATGAGTTTATGTTCTGTGATAGTATTGGATTTAGAGAGAAATTCGGTTCTATTTCTCCGGTATGGAGATATGTGCCAAGTCTCGAGCCGAGGGAAGCGAAAATGTTTCCTCTCAAACCGATGGTCGGGGGAATCATTATCAGCAGGGCTGGTAGAAGTTTCAGATATCCCGTGAAAACGCCCATCACGATTCCGGTGATCAGATCTCCCACGGTGCATAGAAAAAGAGAGAAGAATCCCTCAAGCAGGTCTCTGCCAAATATGGAGCGGACTACAGAGAGCGCTGAAATGAGAGCGTGCATTCCTCTCTCTACCTTCATGGGATCCCTGTCCTACTGTATTGGGTGGTCTATCACCTTCTTCCAGCATGTTCTTTCAACCACTCCTTTTAAGAAACGTTAACATTAACACTTTATATAGATTTTTTTCTTCACAGGATGAAAATCAATCTTTCTGACCCTCTATAATCCTTTTCTTAATTGATTCCACCCTTTCTGAAAATTTT
>CAYSPA010000039.1:0-10541 GCA_964432835.1 uncultured Thermoplasmatales archaeon
CACATTGTGCGCGCTGTCATAGACCACAACCCAGTATGTGATTCTACCATTTATCTGACCGAGTTCGAGACCATAGAGCGGTGCATTTGACATGTTCTTGAGAGGGTCTTCCTCATGTCTTTCCTGTACAGGATAATCGCCGTATCTGTACATCTCTCTTTTTTCTGTCCCATTTCCATCATTTATGTAAAGTATCACCTTCTTGATGGAGAATGGTCCGTTTTCGCTGATGTTTGCATACACCACCACATTGCTTTCATTCGTTGGATCAGCCGGCTGGTGGAATATATCGTTTATCACCGGCCCCCATTCAGGGTTGCTTCCGTTTATGACAAAAACCGCGCTCTCTGTGGTATACAGGCCAGCTCTGTCAGATACTCTCACCGCGATAACATGGTCTCCCGCTTCGAGAGAATGTATATCCCAAATGATGCTCCAGTTCTGTGTACCATCTGCTCTTCGCCATTCGCTTCCGTCCACCGACACCTCGACATCCACTATACCGGTGTTGTCCTTCGCGATTCCAGCGATTTCTATGCTATCACTATCTACTATCGCGCCGTTTTCTGGTCTGATTATCTCCACATCTGGAGGAGAAACATCGACAAGTTCTACCCGAATTTCATCCTCCGCATCACCACATACCGCCCTTATCAGATGTGAGCCTTCGCTCTCTCCGGAGGTATCCCACGTGTATGTCCATGTTCCATGACCTTCGATTACACATCTCGGGGTATCATCTACATACACAGTGGTTATACCGGTTGATGCCCCTCTTATGGTGACTTTGTCTCCGATGTCAAAGGATGGTTTATCAAAGATGTCTCTATCGAGGGGAAAGATCCTCACAAAATCACCGTCTGATGGGGAGATAAATGTTATGTTAAAACTCACTCTCACGGTGCTTTCTCTGGCTCTGTTTCTGAAGACCAGATAGATGCTTTTACTGGAAAGGGAAAGAGAAGCGTTGATCTTCTCCACTTCCTCATAAGCATAGCAATCGAAGGGTTCACCTTTGACGTATTTCTCAAAGTTGCTCTCGTCAACAATAAAGAAATCTATTTTTCCTTTCTTCTCATACAAGCCCCTATCATTCACCCACAGTGGATTTTCATGAATCTGATATGAGGATGTGCTGAAATCGATTCTGAGGGTTAGATTATCACCATCAGATGAAATCAAATTGTGTTCTTCCCTCGTGCTCCCTCTGGTAAGGAATCTTATGAAAAGTGTCCTGTTTTCGGGTTTGAACATAAATCTTATATCATTGTGTCGCGCCGGCAGCCACGGTTTTCTCAAATTCCCATACTGTATCAGAAAGATGTAGCTCCTGTTGACCCCGAGGTCGAATGTACATACTCCGTCAAGATTGGTGTAATTCCATATAGCCTGTATCGGCATCTCCACGCTTTCTGGAATGCGCTCGCAGAGTGAATGGATTTCATCAAATATCATCTGGATGATTCTACCCTTCAAAAAGTCCGGGAGGAAATCCCATACTCTTTCCAGTATGCTCATTATCCCGTACCGGAGCCAGGTTATATCACGAATGCCTTTCACCAGCACACACACCCTGGCTCCGTCTATCGGCTGATCGTTCAGATCCCTCACCACGAAACGCACCCTGACCCTGTCCTTTGGATGAATATATCTCGATGTTACCTCGTAGATGGAGTTATCCCCTCTCCACGCAAATATTCCGGAGATATTCTTTCCCCAGCCATATACGTATATATCCGGCATATCCACCGCGCCGCCGGCGTCGTTCCACCAGTTGTCATTCTGATGCCATCCTCTCTCAAAAAACTCCCTCCACACATGGTCTTCTCCTATATCGCAGATGGAAACCGAAGGGATTAGTGCCGTTCTCAGCGCAGCCACCGCTATTTTCTGGAGCTCTCCACACCATCCGTTATGCTCATGTGCTATGACGTTTGGCTGGTTTGGTCTGTCTCCATACGCTCCGATGGGTATGGTTTTTCCAATCCAGTAACTGACCGCTTCTATTGCGGTTGGATGGTTTTCCATGCTCCATTTCCATGTCCTTTTACTTGGTTGTAGATATGACTCGCGGTCCCACATGTAGCTTATATTGGAGAGCTTCTCCTTGAGAAGGGGATAACCGATATCATTGTGGTTGAACAGATAGCTTCTCCAGAAGGAGTCGTAAATATAAGATGGATCCTCGCTCGCTATCTCGGGATGTACCACATACCAGTAGTATATGTAAGGAGGACATTCGAATTCCCTCTCTTCGCCATTCTCTATAATCCTGTAACGTAAAGTTGAGTAAAAGTTACCATTCCCTTCGTCATAATCTACTATATCGACATATTTCAAGTATTTATCTATCTCGTAGAGTTGAAGGACATTATCTCTCAGCAGGTTTACTGGAGGAACATCGCCAAGTGGGGAGAAGGCGATGGAAAAAGCCACCTCATCTGTGTATCTCTTGCTCATGCCGAGTATCAGATTCGCATACTCCTCCGCGTTGTCAACATGGGAAAACTGTCTGAGGAGGTCCTTTCTCAACCAGCTCGGAGATTTTATCAGTGCTTTTTTGATGGTTTCGCTGGATATTTTTCCCGAAAAGTTGACGGTTTTTTCCTCCACACGGAATTTTTTTGGGTCGAATTTTATGTAATAATGCGACTGCGGAAGAATATCCACGGTCTTTGAAACAACGAGGATTCTTTCCATGTTTTCTTCCATCGCGTTGCCATGGATGGGTGGAAAAAGGGTGAGAAGAGAGCTTGCAAGTAAAATCGTGGATATGATAACCGATGCAACTCCATGCATGTCATGGGTACATGGGAATATCCTCATACCGATTTAGAATTTAAGAGAGAATGTTTTATATAATTTTCTTGTCAATCTACTTCCATATCTATTTTCAGCACGAGTTTGTTGCTGCGCGTATCTACAATCATAACATCTATCTTCTCATTGGAAACGGGTCCAACGTTGAATGTTATTTTTTCACCAACATCCCACAGGCCATTTTCCGCGGCGGCGCTGTCGAGGTAGTTCTCCACCACCCCACTCATGGGAACGTTTCCAACCCTGACTATTATCTCGGCGTCCGTGTTAATTGGCTCCCCTCCTCTATGTATTATTATGAGGTCTTCACCCTTCAGAGTCGCCATCGCATCAAAACTGGGTGCCCGGGGGGTTGGGGAGATTTCAGCAAACGCTATATAATAGAGTAATGCAAAGAAGGACATCGACATGGAAAGCAAAAGTAGTGTACTGATAACGCTGGATACCGCTCTATCTCTACGTATTGACTTTCTGATAAACTCGTGGACTCTATGCTTAACGGCGATTTCCTTTCCCATCCCGCCAGAAAATGGGGTTTCGTGTTTTTAAGCTTTTCTTCGTCCCTTTCTCAAGCTGAAATGAAATTATCTTTGCAATCTGCAAACTGTTTTAAATCCGAATTCGTTTATCGAAAATCATGGTTTTGAGGATATACAACACACTGACGGGAAAAAAAGAGGAATTCAAACCCGTCGAGGAAGGCAAGGTCAAGATGTATGTGTGTGGAATGACCGTATATTCGGATGCTCACATAGGGCATGCAAGAACCTACCTTGCTTTTGATATCGTCAGGAGATACCTGGAATATAAAGGATACAAGGTCACCTATGTTCAGAACATAACAGATGTCGATGACAAAATCATAAAATCTGCAAATGAAAGAAACATGGATCCTCTGGAATACTCAAGATATTACACGGAGAGATGTCTCTCAGATATGGATGCTCTGGGTATAAGAAGAGCTGATATTTATCCGAAGGCTTCCGAGCACATTGAAGATATGATAAAAATGATAGAGAAAATCATAGAAAATGGCTATGGCTATGTCTCTGATGGCGATGTCTACTTCTCCGTCGAGAAATTTAAAGACTATGGAAAGCTATCTAAACAGAAGATAGAAGAGATGAGGGCGGGCGCCAGGGTCGAGCCCGGAGAAAAGAAAAGAAATGCTCTGGATTTTGCCCTGTGGAAATCCGCAAAGCCTGGTGAGCCAAAGTGGCAGAGCCCATGGGGTGAAGGCAGACCGGGATGGCATATAGAGTGCTCGGCAATGAGCACAAAATACCTCGGCGTACCATTCGATATCCATGGAGGGGGTCAGGACCTTATATTTCCCCATCATGAAAATGAGATTGCACAAGCCGAAGCAGCTTATGGGAATGGATTTGCAAACTACTGGATGCACGTTGGGCTGTTGAAGGTGAAGGGAGAAAAGATGTCTAAATCCCTGGGCAACATAATACCAATAAGAGATGCAATAAAGATGTACGATCCGGAGATCATAAGGTTTTTCTTTGCAAGTATGCACTATCGATCTCCACCTAATTTTACAGAAGAGGCTCTCGATAACGCCAGAAAATCTCTGGAAAAAATCTACCGCATTTACGACCTTCTGAGATACTACGAAAAGAGGAGCATCGGCGATGAAGATGAAGAAGTGAAAGAGTTTATCAAAGATCTCGAGAAAGGATTCGAGGAAGCCATGGACGATGACTTCAATACCCCGATGGCAATGAAGGTGATTTTTGAATTTATCGACAAGATAAACAACAAACTTAAAGAGAGAGCCCTTGGTCCCAAAACGAGCGGGGCGGCGCGGGAGGCGTTGAGAAGGGTGTGTAATGTTCTCACTCTTTTACAGGATGTGAAAGAACCCGATATCGATCCCGATGAGATAAAGTCCCTGCTGGAGAAATATGGTCTAGAAGTCGAAGTGAAGGGTGCAGAAGAAGGGGTGGATGCTCTTCTGAAAAGGAGAGAAGATGCCCGTAAGGAGAGAGACTGGAACACGGCAGATTCGATAAGAGATGATCTGAAAAAACTTGGAATAGAGGTTGAGGATACAAAGAGCGGGGCGGTTTGGTATGTGAAAAGATTTGAGTCGTGACAAAATGATAAACAGAGAGATTTACTTGCCCCTTCTGCCGTGCGCCCGGATGCTCGGCCTCACCTTTTCCGCGCCCTTACCCTTGTTTCTCAGTCCTCTACCCTTCTTCCCCGCAGATGTTAGCCCCCTGAATGCTCTCCCTCTGTTGGCTGGTCTGCAAATCCAGTTTATTTTCGGGTCGTTCTTTATCGCGGGATGATGTGGGTCCACGAGTATCACTTCATAGTACTTGTGGGTACCGTCCTCACCGACCCAGTAAGAATTCAGAACCTCGAGGTTGGGATATTTCCTCGCAGCTCTCTCCTCGGCTATCCTCTGGATACTCTTCCCAGGGGTGAGCTTTACGAGACCCATCTTCGATGGTTTCCTACCGCCTCTTATTGCGGGCTTCCTCCTGCCTCCCTTTCTCACCCTGACCCTCACCACAACGAATCCCTGTTTTGCCTTGTATCCAAGAGCCCTCGCTCTATCTATTCTGAGAGGTTTTTCGACCCTGACTATACTTCCTTCTTTTCTCCACTGGATAAGTCTCTGCTTGTATGGCGAATCAAAGCTCTTGTCTGGAGATTTCCACTGCTCTGCGATGAAGCTGTACAGGCTCTTCATTTTACCACTTTCCCTTCGAGTTAAAGGGGAAATATAATTATCATTTAAATCTTTATCCCATACCATGAAGTTGCTCCGAGATAAAAATGCCATAGTGACGGGCGCATCCCGGGGAATAGGCAGAGCCGTAGCCATAAAGTTTGCGGAGAACGGCGCCTTTGTGGGCATAAACTACAGAAGAAGCGAAAAAAGCGCTCGAGAACTTCTCACATACCTGAAGGATAGAGGATATGGCGGCATGCTGCTCAAAGCAGATATATCTTCCCGGAAGGATGTTGATAACATGGTCAAGAGATTTGTTTCTGAAAGAAAGTCTATAGACATCCTGGTTCTGAATGCAGGAATATATGAAAGGGGTTCTTTCATGGATATAAGCGAAGATAGATGGAGCAGGGTGATCTCCACCAATCTCACGGGTTGCTACTACGTGCTGAAAGGTTCCTTACCCTTTATGAAGGAGGGAGGGAGTATAATATTCGTATCCTCTCAGCTGGCTTTCAAAGGGAGCAGACATGGCGCAGATTACGCCGCAAGCAAGGCGGGTATGCTCGGTCTGATGAGAAGCCTCGCTCTCGAACTCGCTCCAAAGATAAGGGTGAATGCCGTAGCACCAGGAACTATCGATACCGATATGATCTCGGATTACACGGAAGAAATGAGAAAGAGAAGAATCGAAGAAATTCCCATGAAGAGATTGGGAAAGCCCGAGGATGTAGCCAACGCCTGTCTCTTCCTTGCATCGAATTTATCGGAATATATAACCGGAGAGGTGATAAACGTAAATGGAGGACTCTACATACACTGAAGCTATCTTTTCTTTCTCCTCGTGAGCATTATAGCGGTTCCCGCGATAGAGGCGATGGCTATTCCAGTTGTGTAACCGGGGATGCCCGTTTTGCTTTCTTCTTTCTTTACCACAAATATCGTTTCATCGTCGATAGAGAAACCTATGCTGGCAACGCAACATAACTCCATATACACTATTTTTATCTCATGTTTTCCAGGTGGAATGTACATGTTCACCGTTTTGTGTGATGAAGAGGAACTGTTGAGTATTTTCTGACCATCGAGATATATAGTGGCTTCATTGTCCACATTGTAGAGGTCAAAGGTGTAGTTTTTTCCCAGGGAGTTTATTTCAGCCGTGGCTATGAAGCCAACAAAGTCGTAATGTCCACCGTAAACCTCCTCGCGTTTCCAGTCCTTATAAAACGTTGCGCTCTTCCATTTTTCACAACCCAGATATTTCGTGAAATTTCCGCTTATTTCATCGATTTTGTACCATTTAACGTTCCATATGTATGTCTTGGTTGCCGCACCCGCATTTAGAGACAGCAACACCACCATCGCTGCGAGAAGAGATAATGCAATCGATTTTTTCATTGTAACTTCGATTGTAATTCTCGTTTAAAACCTTTTGTGAGATTCCGTGTCTCTTCACGGAGGGGATACAATGGAAAAGATTTAAATCTTCATTAGATATGGTGCACCTCGGTGATATTGTGGCGAAGAAGTTCGTACTTCTACTGCTGGTGATATTCTCCTCCGCCATCCTCCTGCTGGCGGGTTGTGAAGAAAAAGAAAAGCCATCGGGCGGAAGCGAAGGCGGAGAGGCGCAGAGCGGAGGCGGCGAAGGGGAACAGGAGGAGCAGGAACAACAGTCCCCGTACAGTGGCTTTATGGAGCCGTCGAGTGGACAGTGGGCAGAGTACGTATTCCACGTTGCCGGGAAAACGATGAATCAAAAGATGGAGTGCATAGGCGAAGAGATGGTAGAAGGAAAATTGTGTTTGGGCTTCGAGACAACCGTCGACGTGAGCGGGATGAGATCGATTCTTCAGATGTGGATTGATAAAAGTTCCCAGAGCAGTGTAAAATATGTAATAAAGATGAATAACCAGGTTTATTGCATGGATCCCACGAGCGTCAATCAGAATCCACCCGATGTGGAGACGCCGGATGCATACAAACCGGAAAATATGAACTACACCATAGGGGAGTACACCGTACCGGGAAATGGACAGACGATCAAGGTCGCGATATTCCATGGAGCGGGGGAGAGCGAGACCTGGGTGAGCAGTGAAGTGCCCTTTGGTCTGGTAAAAATTATAGACAAAGACGGCAACGAACTGATGCATCTGGAGAACTTTGGTCTAACGGGGGCGAAAAGAGACATATCCGCTGAAGAAAGGGACAACTGTACAACTCTTCCTTTTCCGATATAGTTCCTTCCCTATCCTCTTTTCATACCGTATCGACAGTGCTTCGATTGACGTAATTGATACCCACGGCAACCCTCCATCCCACACCTTGACGCCATTTAAATCCTTGGTCCAAATCCGTCCCGATGATGGATTTATAATAGACCCCCGGCATCTCCCAGCATGTGACTTCGTTACCAAGGCGGATAAATCCCGGTAAACTTATGGGTAAACAAAATTTAAGCATACAAGCAAAGAGACACGCTTACAGCAAATACTTTACTGGACATTTTCCCATCTTTCTAATATAAAAGAATTAGTGAAGGGAGGCAAACAGCGGTAGGAACACGAGAGAAACTATGGACATCAGCTTTATCAGGATGTTAAGAGAGGGACCCGACGTATCCTTACATGGATCTCCAACGGTGTCTCCTATCACGGCCGCCTTGTGGGCATCGCTTCCCTTACCACCAAGGTGTCCTTCCTCTATATACTTCTTGGCGTTATCCCACGCGCCGCCGGCGTTGGCTAAGAAGATCGCAAGAAGGAAGCCGGTAATGGTCGAACCCGCGAGCAGACCGACGAGTGCTCCCTTATAGTCCCATATACCTATAACCACAGGTATCACAACAGCCAGTAGGGAAGGAACTATCATCTCTCTGAGTGCACCTCTGGTTGCTATCCTTATACAGCCCTCATAATCTGGTTTGCCTTTACCTTCCAGAATGCCGAGTTCCCTGAATTGTCTCCTTACTTCATTGACCATCTTTTCTGCCGTCTTTCCGACTGCTCCAAGGGTGAGTGCAGAGAATATGAAAGGAAGCATTCCCCCTATGAATAGTCCCGCAACGAGGTTTGGATTTGTCAGAGCTATATTGACATTTGGATCATATTGCTTCACGCGCGTGACAAAGGTAAATATCAATGCCAGTGCCGTTATGGCCGCAGAGCCTATAGCAAAGCCCTTGCCCATCGCCGCGGTTGTGTTTCCAACCGCATCGAGCTGCTCGGTTCTCTTTCTTATCTCCTCACCGAGTCCCGCCATTTCTGATATACCCGCCGCATTATCTGCAACTGGCCCATAGCAATCGGTGGCGAGAGATATGCCAAGGGTTGAAAGCATACCTATGGCAGCGAGAGCCACTCCATAGAAGTTTGCAAACTGATATGCGAGAACCATGGCTACCGCCGTAGAAACTATGGGGATAACCGTGCTCAGCATGCCCATGGACATGCCCTGCAGAATGTTCGTCGCCGGACCCGTCTGTGATGCCTCCGCTATTATTCTCGCGGGCTTTCTCTGATGAGATGTGAAGTATTCTGTAGATACACCTATGATGAGACCATCAACGAGACCGGCAATGATTGCATAGTATGGATTCATGTCCTCTGTTAACCAGTAAGTAACAAGACCGGCAAGGATGGCAAATATTATGGCGGAGCCAAATAGACCGTTTCTCAATGCGGTATACGGATTTCTTGCTTTGACAAAAACCATGGCAACTATAGAGGAGATTATACCGAGAGCAGCAATGAGCAGAGGATAAATATGCCCATACGCGAATGAGAGAATTATACCCAAACTCATGCCCGAGATAATCGAATCAACATAACTTTCGAAGAGGTCTGCCCCCATACCCGCAACGTCTCCAACGTTATCCCCAACGTTATCCGCTATAACGGCGGGGTTTCTCGGGTCATCCTCGGGTATACCCGCTTCGACCTTTCCAACCAGATCTGCTCCAACATCTGCAGATTTCGTGTATATTCCGCCACCAACTCTTGCAAACAGAGCTATGGATGATGCCCCAAAACCGAATCCAAACAGGATGGCGGCGGCTTCCTTGTAGTAGATGAGATAGAATATGCTCAATCCCAATATGCCAAGACCCACAACGGAAAGACCCATGACCGCTCCCGACGAGAAAGCAACTGTCAGACCTTTCTGAAGACTTTTCTTGCTGGCCTCCGCTGCTCTCGCATTTGCCGTGGTTGCTATCCTCATGCCGATATTTCCGGCGAGGGCGGAGAAAAACGCTCCAACTAGGAATGCTATACCGGTCTGCCAGGGTATATCTGTTACTCTACTCAATGCGAAGAGTAATATGGCTACAATCACAACAAATACCGATATGATTTTGTACTCCTCATTCAGGAAGGCAAGTGCTCCCCGGTAGATGTAATTTGAGATTTCTTTCATTTTTTCCGTTCCTGCCGGCTTTTTTCTGATATAAATCGTCAAACCAGCGGCACACAAAAGGGCTACGATTCCACTGAGTAATGGAATAACATCTATAACCTCCATCTTCACCACCGCCCCCCACATCCGATAAAAGTTATTTAACTGTTGCGAAAAAGGTGTTGGTGCTGTTAACACTACACTTATTCCCTTCTTGCTCGAGGTAATATCTGGTGGTGAGGATGAAGTGTGATTTCTAAAGATTTGTCGAAAGAAAAAACTATCGTTATGAGGTATCATGAGACATCTGTCGATACTATCATGATCACAGTGCCGTTGGACACCAGCAAACGGAGTCTATCCATGGATAAATTTTGGAGTACCGTCGACCGATATATATAAGCCACGAATCTATTTATATCTGTTCGGTGATGCCAGAATGAGCCGGGGTGGATTTGTTTTTGTGGTTGTGGCGCTACTGATAGGTGCAACCATACCGGCTCTACTGACAACAACCCAAACAAAGGGCTATCCAGCCAGTCCCCACTATGGCGATGCATATATTGGGGAGTTCTGGCTGGAAGAAATGAACATCACCCTGGATACTAAAAACTCCTCCGGCTATGAT
>CAYSPA010000040.1:0-10373 GCA_964432835.1 uncultured Thermoplasmatales archaeon
TTCAAATTGGTATAGGGGGTTAAACACTTAAATTCATAAAAAGTTGACAGTCTCACCTAAACAATTGGCAATACCTCAACATATCCAAAATACTTTTTATACCTGGAGAGATAAACCATCCCAATGCAAGGAATTGAGAAGATAAAGAAGCGTGATGGTAGAATCGTTTCATTTGATAGGAAAAGGATTGAGAGGGCGGTTTTAAAGGCTATGGAAGCTGTTGGAGAAGGTGGCAAAAGTCACGCTGAGATGATCGCAAAGGAAGTTGTAGAACTATTGAAAAAATCCGGCAAAGCCATTCCAACCGTTGAAGAAATTCAGGATTTAGTGGAATTAACCCTCATGAAAAAGGGATTTTACAGATCGGCAAAAGCCTATATCCTCTACAGAGCCCTTCACAACCAGATTAGAGAATTGGTGGATGGATATCTCCACAGAAAAACATGGCTCGTGAAAGAGAATGCAAACATGACCTATTCTTTACAGGGGTTGAACACCCACATCTTCTCACAGGTCGTTAGCCAGTACTGGCTTCACAGGATTTATCTGAAGAAAAATCCGGAGATAGCCAGAGCTCACACGGATGGAGATTTTCATCTGCACGATCTTCAAATCCTTGGCCCGTACTGCGTCGGCTGGGATCTCGGGGATCTGCTGTGGAATGGTTTTACTGGTGTAAGGGGAAAGATCTCTTCCAAACCCGCAAGACATTTCAGGGTTGCATTACTGCAGGTCGTCAACTTTCTCTACACACTGCAGGGAGAATCCGCGGGTGCTCAAGCTTTCTCAAACTTCGATACCTATCTCGCGCCCTTCATAAGGTATGATGATCTAAGTTATAAAGATGTAAAGCAAGCATTGCAGGAATTCATGTTCAACATGAATGTCCCCACGAGAACCGGATTTCAAGCTCCATTTACCAATATAACCCTTGATCTGAAGGTTCCGGAATTCATGAAAAATGAGCCCGTGATCATTGGTGGTAAGGTGATGAAAGAAACCTATGGAGAGTTTCAGGAAGAGGTTGATATCTTCAACGAAGCTCTGGCTGAGGTCATGCTGGAAGGAGATGGAGCGGGAAGGGTATTCACATTTCCCATTCCAACCATAAATATAACCAGGGATTTTGAATGGGATAGCGAGGTTGCGAGAAAGATCTTCGAGCTTTCAGCGAAGTATGGAGTACCATACTTTGCCAACTTCATCAATTCTGATATGAATCCCGAGGATGTGAGGAGCATGTGCTGTAGGCTGAGGATAGATGAGAGAGAGCTGAAGAGAAGGGGTGGTGGATTGTTTGGATCTTATCCGCTAACCGGTAGTATAGGCGTTGTCACCATCAACATGCCGAGGATAGGGTATCTATCCAAGGATGAGGACGAATTCTTCGATAGATTGAGTAAGCTCATGGATCTCGCCAAAGAAAGTTTGGAAATAAAGAGGAGGGTACTCGAAGATTTCATCGAGAAAGGTCTCTACCCATATTCAAAATTCTACCTCAGGAACGTGAGGGAAGCATTCGGTGAATACTGGAAGAACCACTTCAGCACGATAGGTTTAATTGGGATGAACGAAGCCTGTCTTAATCTCTTGGGATGTGGGATAGGTGAAAAGGAAGGAAGGGAGTTTGCGATGAGGGTTCTGGATTTCATGAGAGAGAGATTGATAGAATTTCAGGTGGAGACTGGAAACATGTATAATCTAGAGGCAACTCCCGCAGAGGGAACTAGCTACAGGCTGGCTAGGATAGATAAAAGCAAGTATCCGGATATAGTCGTTGCAAACGAAAGGGATATAAAGGAAAAGGGATCAGCCCCTTATTACACGAACTCAACCTGGCTTCCGGTTTACTTCACCGATGACCTCTGGGAACTCCTGAGGCATCAAGAACCTCTTCAAACCAAGTATACCGGTGGAACGGTAGTTCACATCTGGTTGGGAGAGAGAGCAAGTGCAGAAGGAATAATGGCTTTGGTGAGAAAGATATTTGAGAACTTCAGGCTACCATATATCAGCGTCACCCCAACCTTCAGCGTATGTCCAATTCACGGCTATGAGCCGGGAGAGCACCAGAGATGCTCGATCTGTGGAGCTGAAACAGAGGTTTATTCGAGAGTCGTTGGTTACCTGAGACCCGTAGACCAATACAACCCCGGAAAGCAATCCGAATTCAGGCAGAGAAAAACCTTTGATGGGATCGTTGGAGCAGGAAAATGAGGATAGGCGGTTTCCAAAAACTGAGCCTCATAGAATATCCAGGTAAGATCTCCTGCGTTGTCTTCACCATCGGATGTAACCTGAGATGCCCATACTGCTATGTGCCACAGCTCGTTCTTCCAGAAAAGATGAAAGGATTGAAAGAGATACCGAAATCCGAAATCTTCTCTTTCCTTGAGAAGAACAAAGGTCTGAACGATGCCGTTGTCATAACCGGTGGAGAGCCAACCCTCCAACCAGATCTTCGTGACTTCATAAGAAGAATTAAGGAAATGGATTATCTCGTTGCCATCGAAACCAACGGAACAAACTTCGAGGTGCTGAAATTATTGATAGAAGAAGGATTGGTGGATTACGTTGAGATGGATATAAAGAACAGGCTGGATTTCGAGAGGTATAACCTGACGGTGGGCAACGTTCTAACCGAAGAGATGTTCGAGAACATCAAGAAATCGATAGAGCTTCTGTTGGAGGATATCGTTCCTTATGAGTTCAGAACGACATTGGTAAGGGAATTTCATGGGATAGATGATGTGGTCGAGATTGCAAGAGCTATCAAGGGAGCGAGGGTGTATTATCTGCAAAATCTCGAGATGGGAGTGGAAACCATCGGTAAAGAAAGGTTTACACCGGTTGATGGGGAAACTTTGGAAGAGATGATTAAAAGGGTCAGCAAATTCGTGAGAGTTATTGGGAGATGATTTGCTCAATGAGAAAGTCGACAGTATCCCGTGCCAACAAAAGTTTTAAACATTCTTTCTTTTCCTGAGAGCATGCTGAAAAGGTCACCACTGCATGAGCTGCACATCGAACTGGGCGCAAAATTCACGGAATTCTGTGGTTATGAGATGCCACTTTATTACACGTCTATAATTGATGAACACCTCACTGTGAGAAGGAAGGTTGGACTGTTTGACGTATCCCACATGGGAAACATAGTGATAACTGGGAAGGATGCAACAAAGCTGTTGAGCATATCAACCGTTGAAGATGCATCCCGCATTCCGCCGGGCGCCGGGCAGTATACGGTTATACTCAAACACGACGGGACAATAATAGATGATACCGTTTTTCTGCACATCGATGATAGCTATTATCTCGTTCCAAATGCGGGAAGGGATGAGGTGGTTACAGAGTGGTTGAGGAAGGTGGCCGATGGGTATTCGCTCGATGTCAACATAGAGAACAAAAGCGATGGCATGGCTATTTTCGCTGTGCAGGGACCAAAATCCAGAGAGGTTCTTCAGAAAATTACGGAGTTTGATGTGTCCCAGTTGAAACTCTTCGGATGCGCAAAAAATGTTTTCGATGACGTCGAATGTATCATATCAAGAACGGGTTATACGGGCGAGCTGGGATATGAATTACAGATGGATACGAGCCAGGACGTGATCTCTCTATTCAGAAAGATACTCGATGCTGGAAAGGATTTTGGTATAAAGCCGATAGGTCTCGGTGCGAGGGATAGTTTGAGGCTTGAAAAATGCTTCGCACTTGCGGGCAACGAGTTTGAAGGTGGAAGGTCTCCAATAGAAGCAAATCTGAGCTTCATAATAAACTGGGACCATGATTTTATAGGAAAGGCTGCCCTTCTGAAGCAGAAGGAAGAGGGCGTCAAAGAAAGATTGACATATCTCAGGTGTATCGAGAAGGGTATACCGAGACATGGAGATGCAGTTGAGAAGGATGGTGTGAAAATCGGAAAGGTTTCCAGTGGAGGACTATCGCCATGTCTCAACACGGGTATAGCTATGGCTTATGTGAAGGTGGAATACAGAAAGGTTGGAGATACCGTCGAGGTAGTTTCCAGAGGCAACAGGAGGATAAAGGCGGAGATCGTCAAACCACCATTCGTTGGAAGGGAATGCTGAGATATTCATAGGATTACCAGCAGTGGCTGTTATTTTTGGATATTCACAGCGTTGCTGGCGGCGCACGACGGCGTAGAGTAAATTTAAGAGACCACAGAAAAATATTGATGAAAGGATAAAAGAAGAGATGGTTTTGGTTTCAGTCCATGTAATACTCCGGTGGATATGGTTCTGGTGGCAAGCCCTTTCTCTCTCTTATCTTCCTTATAACGGTGTGCTGAAGCTCTCTTGGAAGCGGTTCGAAACCGATATTTTCTGTGCTCCAGAGTACCCTTCCTCCCGTTGCCGACCTTATTGCTGAGGCGAAGCCAAACATCTCCGCCACCGGCGCCTTCGCCTCTATATTGACCATATCGCCCTCCATCTTCATATCCAGGATCACCGCCCTCCTCTGGTTGAGCTCTCTGGATACATTTCCCATCATTTCCTGAGGTGTGCTTATGAATACCTTCTGCATCGGCTCAAGAAGAATGGGGTCTGATGACATTATTGCTCCATTGATGGCTTTTTTAACAGCTGGAATAACCTGGGCGGGTCCTCTGTGGATGGCATCTTCGTGGAGTTTTGCGTCCACCAGTTTGACGAGTATACCCTGGCATGGCTCATTTGCGATGGGTCCCTTTTTCATGACCTCTTCAAATCCCTGTGCTATCAGTTCTCTCGTCTCGAAGAGATGCTGAATACCCTTGGTAACATCTGTCATGATATTCAATCCGGAAATCTTGAACACACCTTTTGCCGTTTCTTTATCCATACCCAGTTCCTGTAACTTTGATGCTATCTCCTTTCTGAACTTCTTTGCATCCGTGGGGATCTCGTTGTTGTAAAGGGCTTTGACGATGTTTTCGGGCAGTGGCTCGACCACGAAGTAAAATCTGTTGTGTCTGTTCGGGGATTTTCCTTCAAATGGAGACGGTGTTTTCTTGGCGACGGTTTCTCTGTACACCACTATCGGCTGAGATGTGATGATGTCTACTCCATATTCATTCCTTATCTTGTACTCCGTCACCTCGAGATGCAATTCGCCCATACCCGACATCAGGTGTTCTCCGGTCTCTTGGTTTATGGTAACCTCTATGCTCGGATCTGCCTTCGATATGGCTCTCAGTACTTCCACAAGTTTCGGAAGGTCTCTCGGATGTTTCGCCTCAACCGCTACCGTGACAACCGGTTCCGAGACATGAACCATCCTCTCGAAGGGTTGCATATCTTCAACGGTGGTTACGGTACTTCCAGCTATGGCATCGCGCACGCCGGTGACGGCGGCTACGTTCCCCGCGGTTACATAATCAACTGGTATTCTGTCTGCACCCACCATGAGGGCAACTTGCTGAACTCTATTCGGTTTAGGCATTCCTATGACTCTAACCTCTTGGCCACTCTGTATCTTTCCACTGAACACTCTACCCACAGCTACTTCTCCAGCGTGAGGGTCTATGATTATTTTGGTGACCATGAATGCGAGGGGTGCATCTGGATTACAGTTCACCATACCCTTTCCCACATCGCTGTCCAAATCGCCCTTCCATATGTGTGGAATTCTGTACTTCTGAGCCTCTTTTGGAGATGGAAGGTGGTCTACAACCATATCGAGAATGACCTCATGGATGGGTGCTTTCTTTGCTAAAGTTTTTTGATCGCCATTGTTACAGTAGTCGTAGATGTCCTTGAAGGTCAGGCCGGTTTTTTTCATGAAAGGTACGGATATTGCCCAGTTGTAATATGCGGAACCAAAAGCCACGGATCCGTTCTCTACCTTAACATTCCACTTTCCTTTGAACTCTTCCGGCACCATCTTGTTTATAAGCCTGTTGACCTCCGTGATAATCTTCACAAACCTCTTCTGCATCTCTTCAGGGGTTACCTTCAGTTCGTTTATCAGCCTGTCAACCTTGTTTATAAAGAGAACGGGCTTCACTTTCTCTCTCAGAGCCTGCCTTATCACCGTCTCTGTTTGGGGCATGACACCCTCGACCGCACATACTACAATAATACAACCATCGACCGCTCTCATTGCTCTCGTTACATCTCCTCCAAAGTCGACGTGTCCCGGGGTATCAAGCAAGTTTATCAGATATTCCTGTCCCTCAAAAGAGTGAACCATTGAAGCCGCTGCGGTCTGGATCGTTATTCCCCTCGCCTGCTCCTGTTCATCATAATCGAGAACCAGTTGTTTGCCCGCCAACTCTTCACTCATCATACCGCAACCCGCAAGTAGGTTATCGGAGAGCGTTGTTTTCCCGTGATCAATGTGTGCCGCTATCCCGATGTTTCTTATTTGGTCTATTTTAAACATCAGGTCTTTCGCCTTTCGTATATTTTCCTCCTTCCTTCCCATAACCACCACCAAAATCAGCGTGCTGATCTTGCGACCCTTTCCGTCTCTTCTTTCTGAGAGATTGCGTAGGATGATGGGTCGTTTCTGGCCGCTTTCATAATTTCTTCAGCCAACCTCTTCTCTATGCCTCCCTTTCCAACCTTTCCTTTCGATACCGCTCCAAGACAGATGTTCCTCAGAGCTATATCGAGCCTCCTTGAAGGAGATATATCGACGGATTTCGGGACCGAAATGCCTCCAAAATAAAGCCTCGTAACCTCTTCCTTTGGAGCAGCATTCTGTATGGCATCGACCAGCACCTGTATGGGATTTTTCTTCGTCTTATTCGCTATGATGTCAAAAGCTTTCTCCACGGCCTTATACGCCTTCATTTTCTTTCCGTTGTAGTGCTCCGTTCTCATGAGATTGTTGATCAATCTCTCAACGATGTATACCCTTGCCTTGCCAAAGTGCCTGTTTGCATGCGTTCCTCCAGTGAACAATCTCGGTTCCAGACAGATATATCTTGCGAGACCCCTATCCTCTATCTTGACCTCGCTGGGATCGTATTTCTGGAGAAGGGGAAACACCTTTGGGAACTCCATGTCGTCCTTCTTTTCTTCTGTCATATTCATCTCCTCATCGGTTTCTCTATCTTGCCTTTTATCAGTTCCTGCAGAGAAACTCCATTAACCTTTATGACTTTATATCTAACTCCGGGAATATCTCCCATTGACCTTCCCATTCTGCCTCCGATTCCCTCAATCACGACTTCGTCGTGCTCATCTATAAAACTTATGGCATTATTTCCGGGAGCGAAAGCAGTCACCTGTCTACCATTCTTTATAAGCTGAACTTTGACACATTTTCTTATAGCTGAGTTTGGCTGCTTCGCCTCTATACCGACTTTTTCTATAACTATGCCCCTTGCCTGCGGCGCACCCTCGAGAGGATCCGCTTTTTCTTTGAGTCTAAGAACCCTTCTCTTGTAGTATCTATCACTCCATCTGAATTTCTGCCTGTCCCTTTTCATCTTCCTGGCAGTGTACAAGCCCCTGCCCATATTCCATCACTTCATGAGATTCAGAAGTAATGGCTGAATACAACTTTTGATATATTAAACTATTGCTTGGAGTAAGGATTGTCGGTGGGTAAAATTGTTTGCCTTCCGCTCGATTTACGGCGCGAGAGGTAGCGATTTTTATGCTACGATTTCCAACTCATTGAGTACCGCGTAGCTCACGCTGGAAGGAGATAAAGCTCATCATCTGTCTTTGTTTCGCTACCTCACTATGTCGATCCCTATCTCTTCCTTGAAAATATCCTTCCTCTCCGGTCCGAGTATCTGTTTTGATTTCACACCCGTGACCACGACCATGGTTCTTATTCTTCCCTTGAGCGATGGGTCTATGCTGGTACCCCATATTATCCTTGCATTCGGGTCTATTCTGGAATAAAGTTCCTCGACGACCCTCTCTGCCTCACTTATAGTCATATCATCTCCGCCGACCACATTGATGAGTGCGCCCGTTGCTCCCGAAATCTCCACATCGAGAAGCGGCGAATTTAACGCCTCGACAACCGCTTCGACCGCCTTGTTTTCCCCTTCTGCTTCTCCAAGACCTATCATCGCAACGCCACCGCGCTTCATCACCGTCTTGAGGTCCGCGAAGTCGAGGTTCACCAATCCGGGGACGGTTATCATCTCCGTTATTCCCTTGATACTTCTCATCAGAACTTCATCGGCGACTTTGAAAGCCGCATTCAGAGGAAGGTTTGGCACTATCGAGAGAAGTTTGTCATTCGGTATCACTATCACGGTGTCACACGCATCCTTTAATCTCTTGAGTCCCGCCTCCGCGTTTTCCATTCTTACGGCACCCTCTACGGAGAAAGGAAGGGTGACAACCCCTATCGTGAGGGCACCAATCTCTTTGGCGAGTCTAGCAACCACTGGAGATGCACCCGTTCCCGTACCTCCTCCTAGACCACAGGTAACGAATACCATATCCGAACCTTCGAGGGCATTTCTTATATCTGCCTCGCTCTCGAGAGCCGCTTCCTCACCGACCTGTGGAAGAGAACCCGCTCCCAGACCCCTCGTTATGTGACGTCCGATCAGTATCTTGGTGGGAGCTATGGATTTGAGCAGATGTTGAGCATCCGTATTTATGGCTATGAGATCCGCTCCGATAATGCTTTCCTCGACGCATCTGTCTATGGTATTTGTTCCCGCGCCGCCGCAGCCGACGACGCGAATCACCGTCTTGAGGCTTGAAAGAACTGCCTCGAGTTCCTTTTCATCTGTTCCGACTGATGGTCTGCTTGGTGATGGGTTGTTTCTTCTCGCTGCGTTGTTCCTTCTATTCTCCTCTTTACTCCTTACAATGGCCTCCTCTACGAGTTTTTTCATTCTCACCCCTCTCCAAAGACGTAAAAGATTTGCCTTTATTAAAAGTTTCCTTTATAATATCGAAACTGTCAACAATTTCACACCTCCACCAGATTGTAAATTGCACACTAATCTACAATTCAGCTCCTTACGAAAAGTAGAGAGTTGTGGTATGGAAATTCTCTTCCAGAACATCTTCAATCTGGATTCCAGCAAGCCATACCATTGCTCTATAGCATTTCTCTCTCCAAACCTCTGATGCTTGTACTCGAGACATAATCTATCAAGAGCAAATCTGTGCTATGGTCTTCTGTCTACAAGAATCAGTGATTTGTTCTCATATTTCTCCAAAACCTTCCTGAGGAAACAAACCGCATCCAAGGGTAGAGCTTCACAAATTCATGGTGTAGAATATAAGCATTGAAGAAGAAAAAGAATCTTTCTAAAAAGAAGAAAGGAAAGGGGATCAATCGATGTACATGTATGGCACCGGCGCTCTCACCCATGGATCTTTTCTGCTTCCCCACTTTATTCCGAACCACTCGTCCCACTGGCAGATCTGAGCAAGTGGATATCTATCTTGACTGCCAACTGGTCCTGGTATATCGTAAGGCGTATCACCTATACCATCGTTGTCAGTATCGTTTCCTGTATAGTCAGACCAGAAGTTGCCCTCACCACCAGATGATAACGCCAGTAAAGTTTCTGATGTTGCTTTATACCATCGATTTCCACTTCCAGAATCATATGCCTGGACTATGCTATCTCTTCCTACCCCATTCCATATGAAGTTGTTGTAGTATATGGTGTTGTTCGAAGATGCGGAATCTATTGTTATGCCAGGTCCGGAGTTGTTTATGAAGTTACAGGATGATATGAAGTTCTCAGATGATGCCACCAGATATATACCACCGCAGTCATTGTCATAGAAGTTACATAAGCTTATGCGATTTCCTGAGGATGATGCAATGTATATTCCATGGGATGATGCATTGAATATGTTACAAAGGGTTATCATGTTGTCGTTTGACTGCACGATCTTCATACCGGTATCAGATGGAAGGAATATCGAGAATTGATTCTTCACCTCAATATAGCACTGTCCTATGATGTTGTTGTCTGAATTGTACAAATAGATGGAATTGCTGTTGAGCTTCATGCTACAGTTGTAAATGTTGTTATACGATGAATCTTCGACGTAGATACCGTTGTTCTTTCCGCTTATGCTACAGTTTTCTATGATATTATATCCGGAGTCTACTATCTTTACTCCCGTGTTTCCATTGTGCAGACCACAGTTTGTGATCTCGTTGCATGATGTGTTATCAATGACAATATCATTTCTGTTGTACATGAGACAGTTTGAAATCACGTTTCCTGCTTTTGCATTCACAATCCTTATTCCAGTATCTCCATCTCTGATGGTGAAATCGTGAATCTCGAGGGAGCCATTGCTCAGAACATCTATGACCGCGTTATCATTGCTGACAATCACTCCTCTGTTGTTTTCTCCGTAAAGTTTGATTGTCTTGTTGATGAGCAAGCTTTCGTTGTAGGTTCCATTGTAAACGTAAAT
>CAYSPA010000041.1:0-10311 GCA_964432835.1 uncultured Thermoplasmatales archaeon
GGTGTAGCGGTAACATAAGGGACTGTGGAGAGGGGCTCCGCCCCTTCTAACCCCGGAATCCCTTGCAGAGATCCCTTGTCCCGAGTTCAAATCTCGGCCCGGGCCTTATCCAATGACTCTCTCCCACTTCTTCACATTCAGAACCTTTCCAAGGGAACTTCCCCTCTTGATCTCCTCCCTTATCCTGTCCTCATGCTCCTTGACATCTAAAGCTCTGTTTGCTATCTCCTGTGCTATCTCCTGAGGAATCACCACAACTCCAGAATCGTCACCAACTATCCAGTCTCCCGTCCTCACGGTCTGTCCACCACATTTGATTTCCACACCTATCTCTCCAAACCCCTTTGGTTCCCCAGCATTCGATGAAATGTTTCTGCAGAACACGGGAAAGTCCATCTTCAGGAGATCATCGAGATCCCTCACCGCTCCATCTACAACAACGCCTGCAAGACCTTTCATCTTCGCGCTCCATGTTGCAAGCTCCCCCCACACAGCGGTATCTTCAGAGCCAGCATCTATGACAAGCACATCGCCTGGCTCCGCCTTGTCTATAGCTTCAACTGGTTTAGCCCAGTCACCATCCATGGTTTTAACGGTCAGAGCCTTTCCAACCATGTGAAAACCAGATTTTATAGGTCTAATCCCATGCATCGCCCCCTTCCTGTGCATTGCATCGGATATGTTTGGCGTTGAAACCTTCGAGAATGCTTTCCTCAATTCCTCCTTGCCGTACTTTTTATAGAGGTCCACCATGATTTTCTTTCTCTCGCTCATGGCTTTCTTTATCATCCTTGTGGCTTCGGTGACATTCGGGGCTTTCGTTATCGCTCCTCCAACGATTATTATCGATGCTCCAGCATTCACAGCATCAACTACCGTCTCGCTGTTCAGACCACCCGCGATCGCTACAGGAATATTAACATTCTTCACAATCTCCTTCGTTATCTCTATGGGATTCTCTCCCCTCATCTGCTCATCTATACCAACGTGAACGCATATGTAATCGACTCCCAATTTCTCCAGTTCCTTCGCTCTCTTTACTTTATTATCAACTCCCATGACATCAACCATAACCTTTGTACCATACTTTCTGCTCGCTCTCACCGCCTCTTTTATGGTTTCATCATCAGCAACTCCGAGAATACAAACAACGTCAGCTCCAGCCTTTGATGCGATTTCCACTTCTAAAGCTCCAGTATCCATGGTCTTCATATCGGCGACTATTGTCTTATCTGGAAACTCCCTCTTCAACTTCCTTACGATTTCGAGCCCTTCGCTTTTTATCAAAGGTGTGCCAGCTTCAAGCCAGTCCGCGCCGCCTTCAATGGCTTCCTTTGCTATCTGGAGAGCCCTATGACCATTTATCAGATCCAGAGCCACCTGAAGGATGGGTTTCATGATATTGCATATTCTCAAGGAATTTAAAAGGTGTGCAGGTGCTATCGAAATAATCGGTAAAGGTTGCTTATCAACCTTCGACGAAATCTTGTGTTGAGATTGGAGGAGACTCAGAACCTGAATACCTTTCGTACAACTTCTTGAGTATTATCGGTGTGAGTATCGAAGATACCATGACGTAGATGATAGTCGTTGTGATGATGGCTGTACCCATCTCGATACCAAATACGCCGGAGGAATATGCCAGGGTTGCAATAACCAGCGCCACCTCCATCTCGGGGACCATCCCAACTCCCACACATAGTGATTCTCTTGCATTCATACCACCAAGTTTTGCTCCCAATCCGCATCCCATTATCTTTCCCATAAAGGCTAAGGGAATTACGGCAAGCAGGAGAAGATTGAAACATGAGATGAGTTCAAAGTCAACCAGTATTCCAACCTTCACAAAGAAGATGGGAATGAATACCGCAGAAGATATTACTCTGATGGGCATCGTTATTTTCCTCGAATGCCTCGATTGTCCCATGAGTAAGCCGGCAAAATATGCACCCGTTATGGGTGCAATCTTCGATAACTGTGCAAAATACGCAAGCAATAACATTATACCGAAGGCAACACTCGTCATCCCAAAAGGTATGTGAAGGAATTTATCAGCCCAATCCATCATTTTTTCAATTAATCTATATCTTGAAACAAGGTAGAGTGCGAGGAAAAATAAGGTTATTCCAATAACCACTTCCATGATCTCTCCACTGCTCAGCACAACGGTTACAAGCACTATTCCAAAGATGTCATCCACAACCGCTGCCGCCAAAATCGTGTTTCCAACTCTGGTGTGCAGAATTCCCATATCCATCATCGTCCTCGCGGTAACTCCAACGCTTGTAGCGGTATAGATCGTGCCAAATGCGGTTGCCGCTTTTATATCAAAGTTCAGTAGGTAAAGAGAGAATAAGAACCCAAAGAGGAATGTGATTAGAACTCCGAAGATTCCCGTCAAAAGGGCGCTTTTTTCGCTCTTTTTGAAATCTTCCAAATTTGTCTCCATGCCAGATAGAAAGAGGAGAGAGAGGATTCCCATATCCGCAAAGAAATCAAAGGCTGGATGGTTGATATCCAGATTGAGGGAGAACTCGTGATTTGCGAAGTGGACGGTTGGGGGGAGAAAGAAAGATACAAGAGAAAAGAGAATACCTATCAGAATCTCGCCCACGACAGGGGGCAGTTTTTTCCTTATAAATATTTCGTCCATGATTTTTGTGAGAATTAAAGCCAGTGCGAGTTCAACGAGCATGCTTATTTACCTCTACCCATGCCCTTATCAATTCAAGGATATTCAGATCCCCGATGACACGCATGTTTTCATCCACGACGGGCAACTCTTCCAGACTGTTCTTAAACATCTTTTTGAATGCAAATTCAAGAGTGTCATCGTCTCTTACATATACTGGTGGAAGCATTATATCTCTCGCCTTTGTTTCACCGCTGAGTTTCATTGGAAAATGGTATGAAATATACTCCTCCGGAATATATTTGCAGTAAAGATACTGCACAAGTTCGATTACCGGTATTATTCCCACGAGTCTCTCTTTACCATCTAAAACATAGACCGATCTGGTCTTTGGATCCTCGATAATCTTTTCCGCAACCTCCAGAAGATCATCATCTTCGTGAACAATCGATACCTGCTGAGTGATAAGATTCTTTATGTTCTTTACTTTTATTCTCTCCATATACAGTAATTTCCAAAAGTCCAAGAAATAGAAAAAATTTGGGGTGGAGCTTCCGCCTGGGGAGATGATTTACGCGGTGAGGCACGCAAACTGTTTAAAAATCTATAAGGAACTATCCCTCTATTTTGACCATTCCTTTCTTGATCTTGACTATCTTTTCCCTTTCCAACGCTTTCAGGATATCATGTATTACATCATCTGTCAAGAAGATCACATCAATTTCCCTCTCCATGGTTTTGACATTTTCAACAAGCTTCTCCAAATCCGTTTTCCCTTTTATCTTATCAAGGATCTCTCCAATAACATCAGCCACAACGAGGAGTTTTGCAAGGTATGGCTTTTCGATGCATAACTCACTCACTCTCTTTGCTCCAAAGTACACATCCACGAGATTCGCGTACACATCGATCTTTCTATCCATGTATATCTCATACTCCTCTTTTACCTCTATTTTTTCCTCAGCTTCTTCTGGAGAAAGGTAAATCCTCAACATTGGATCGGATGGGATCTCTCCATACATCTTTCCATCTTTGTACTCTATACCATTCATCTCCAGCATTTCGTGCAGATCATTTATAATGTACATGTCCATCTCAGCCTGCTTGGTGAATCTTTCTATTATATCCCGATCTATTTTTGCAAATATATCCTCGGCGAGTTTTATTTTTTCTTCATCGGTTGCCCCTTTGATGGATTCCAGCTTTTCCTTCCCTATCAGATCCTCCGGAGAGGGTACCAACTTTCTTTCTGGCATTATCTCATCCAGCACACTTCTGTTGAATTCTCCTATATCTATTCCTTCTTTCATCTTGGCTCTCGCGATGCTGAAAAATTTCTCCCACTTTTTTACGACACCTTCAAGAGTTGTTCCTTTACATTTTTCCTTCAAATCGCTCAGTCTTCCCTCGATATACGAGGATACTTCCATCTCGACATCGAGAAGAGGTTTGACCTCCGTCCTTATCCCCATTCTGGAAAGCTCCTTTACCACTTCCTGAGCCTCTTTCTCATCCTCAAATGTACCAACATAAACTTTCATGTATGACTCTAAATGCATCATGGGTTTATCACCGTTTCCAAAACTACAAAAACCAGCTCATGCAACACGGCGCCGTCTTCGATGGATTTCTTTGCTATCTGTATAGCCCTGTGACCGTCCATCAGATCCGGGAGCTACCTGAAGGATGGGGTTCATGATATCACATATATCTTGAGGAATTTAAAAGGTGTAGGTATTTCGATGTCTTTTGTGGAAAGTTAGGATTATCTAAACAGCGCTACCCGATACTATATGGTTCCATTGCTGGAAGCCAGTCGAAATTAAGCCATGGAATGCGAATTCCTATAGGTGGACCACCGTGTCCTTCGACGAGAAGTTTTGGCATGACTCCAAAAATCGGTCGAGGTAAAATTATCCTCCAATCATCCCAATAGTTGCCTATCCAGCGATTTTTAGATGAACCATGAAATCTCGCTTGATATTTATTACTGATGAAGTTATTTTTCTCGATAGAATTATGATAAGAATACTCTATGTAGATACCACAAAAGTTGTTTGATATGCTGTTATACGTGATGACCGTGCCGTTAGATGAATAGAGCCAGATGCCCGTACCCCCGTTCGAGGAAATGTTGTTGAAGGTGATTATGCTGTTGCTAGATGACCAAAGATAGATACCCTCGCAATCGTTAGAATATATGTTGTTATGCATGATGATGTTGTTGTTTGATGAGGCTATCTCGATACCGTTTAGATAGTTGTTTGAGATATTGTTATATACGATGCTGTTGTTGTCAGACAAAGAAAGCCAGATACCATCTCCGTTATTTGATATGTTGTTATTTGTGATGTTGCTGTTGTTAAACGAATATAACCGGATACCATACCCATAGATATTTGAGATGTTGTTATCCCTGATGGTGATATGTGAAGAGAACGCTATTTCAATCCCTGCATCGGTGTTACCGATCCTTAGATTTTCTATTATCATCCCTTTACAGTTAGCAAGTATAACCTCTCCGGCATCCTCGGGAATCTTTCCTCCGATTTTGTTTTTAAAGTAGTAGATGGGTTTGCCGTTGACGGTGTTGTTCTCTATTGTATGTGTATTCCAGTGCTGCAACTTATTACCATAAATGGTAACGCCACCACTATACATTGTGTTGTTTATGATAGTGTTATTGCTGGATGAACGAAGCCAAATACCATAAATACTATCTGAGATGTTGTTAAATGCGATTCTGTTGTTGTTTGATGAAAGTATATAGATGCCTTCCGAAACACTCGAACATATGTTGTTATGCACAATGATATTATTATTGGACGATTCAAGCTCGATACCAATTTCATTATTCAAGATTTTATTATGTCTAATGTTATTAGAATTTGAACGTATCCTGATTCCCGCCGACCATGCTGAATCTACTCTTGTTGAGTTTCTTATAGTAAACCCTTCAATCGTAACCCCGTCTGCCTTTAATGTGACTACAGTTTTGCCTCTGCCATCGATAATGCAATTATCTGATCCATTCTCTGATTTGATCATGAGTCTTTTGGTGACCTTTATGTTCTCATAATAAACCCCATCTCTCACAATAATCGTATCTCCACCTGTTGCATTATCTATCGCATCCTGTATTGAAGTATATTCTTCCCATGGACCCACATATAGGACCTTTGCATGCGCATTTCCAGTGATTGATAAGAGAGTAGCGATTACCACAATTCCAAATATCGTTAATATCCTGCTTACTTTCATTTTCCCCCTTTGTCTTTACTAATTAATTTTTAGATATAAATAGTTGATTATTGCCAGTATCGAAAAACTTGTTGTTTATAAGATCAATTTCCGAAACAGATACATTTGAAGTAATAGAGACGTGATACCCCTCAGCGCTACAAAAATCCCAGCGCTTCCTCTATCCTGTTCATCTCTATACCCGTTGTGAGACTTCCTATTATGGCTCCGTGAGAGTTTGCTATGATTCCGCTTCCAATTAATGGAGCGCCATGATTTACGGTTCCAACCATCACATCGAGTTTGAAGGTCTTCTCCAGAATATCCCTCTCCTTTTCCTCGACCTTTGGATGGCAGAGCAGACCCTTGTTTGTTACGACCGCAGCCATACCAACGGTTTTCAACCCCGCTATTGTACCTGTTTTGACAGGGACACCAAGAACTTTCTCTATCTTTTTCAGGTTGGATTTTCTTATGTCGGGATGAACCAGAGCACCAGAATCGTTGACAAGGATATTGTTTCCCGCGGCGTTGTGCCTATCCTCTAAAATCAATACCTTAAAACCTTCCTCTTCAAGTATTCTTATGCTTTCATCATCCGCCGTATTCGATATAACCGCACCATGGGAGTTTATGGCGAGAAGAGAACCTATGATGGAACTTTCCGCTATGCTCATCTCGACGATTTTCCTCACGTTCAACGCCTTTGATATTCTGCTCTTTATTCTTTTGCCAAGATTCTTTCTCAGAAAAACGATCTCATCATTTGCCCTCGCAAATATCCCGATATGAGGATTTCTATCGAAGTCCATCTGTTCCAGCATGAATCACTTCTCTTCCTTCACGTTTTCCCTTGCTTCCTTTCTGGTTTCGTCACCCTCACTGGTTTTTTCGGTTTCAACCTTCTCTGACCTTCTCTCTTCTTTGACCTTTTCTGGAGCTTTTTCCGCGATTTCCTCACCCTCTGCCGGCTTCTTCACTTCCTCGGCTTCTACAACTTTCTTCTGCTCCTTTACTTCCGGTTCTTCCTTGACTTCCTTTTCTTCGGCTTCCTCTGCCACCTCTTCCTTTTTCTCCTCCGGTTTTTCCTCCTTCTCCTCGGCTTTCTCTTCCTCGGCGGCGCCTTCTTCTGGCTTCTCCTCTGCTTTTTCTTCGGCCTCCTCGGCAACCTCTTCTTTCTTCTTCAGGATCGGTTTTTTCGCTTCTTTTGTTGCCCTTATCTCTTCTCTGAGCGGTCTAAATTCAACCTCGGGAAGAGAAACCTCCACAACTCCGTCATCGAATCTAACAGCCCTTACTCTTATCTTGCTGGGTACCTTGTACTTCCCTCTGGACCAGATCATCTCATTTACTGATTGGTCAATCCAGACATTTTCCACATCTACCTTCATGTGTCTGGAGAGAAACTTTCTTATGAGTTTGATGGCTCTCGGCGCCGCCTTTGAAGCAGGGCCATGTTTTGCTTTCCTCAGCGGAATCACATATATCCTTTCAAGTTCCTTCTCGGCCATAGGTCATCACTTCTGGAGTTTGCTTCTTCTCCAGTTCCTTATCTTCGGATGCCTGAGAAATGTTCTGTTCGTTCTTATGACCACCCAGGCAGGGACTCTTCTGTTACTTTTTGTCGCTTTCAGGAGTCTCAGTTTCTTTGCGAGAGGTTTATTCCTCGCCATTATAATCCCCTTCTTTCTATTTTTATATCTCTTTTACCTTTCGCCAGTTTCGCAAGTATGGCTTTCAGCTGGTTATCATCTATCTTATTTTTAATTCTTCCACTCTGCGCCAAGATTATGAGTTGATCTTCTATTGCTCTCGCGAAATCCGGTCTCGCCATCTTCACCCTCGCGAGTCTTTCTCTCGCCTCGGAGGTGAGTATCGCGGAAAGGATTCTTCTTCTCTCCTCTTCGATTTGTTCCCTTTCTATCTCTTCCTGTTCTTGCATCGCCTGCTGATAGGCGAGTTGCCTTTTCAGTTCTTCCAGTTTTCTTCTCTTTATTTCCTCCAAATCTTCATCCATAACAATTCCTTCAGTATTTACTCAATTCCGGTATCTCCTTCTCGAGTTCGAGTTTAACCTCGTGGGCGGTATTATCCACAAAGGATTGACCTTTTGGAGTTATGACTCTGCCCTTTCCTCTTATCTTTGTAACGTAGCCCGCCGATTCCAACTGCTGAAGAGCTTTTCTGACGATAGAACCACTTCCCTTGACGGCATGATAGGGTTTTGAACCTTTGTCCTTCTTTCCGCCGTACTCCGCTCTCAATCTCTCTATCCCTATGCACTTCTTGATGTAAATCTTTCTCAGTATGGATGCGCACCTTGTGTACCACCAGTCCGGTTCCATCGGTGGCTTTTCGGCGTGGGGGCCCGTTTTAACAAATCTTGCCCACTCTGGTGGAGTGAAGGTCTTATCCTGCTTCAATTTCTCGGCGATCTTTTTTATCAGCTTGTCTGGAGGAACATCGTATGCGGTTGTCATTTTTCCATATCTCCTACCAAGATTTGAAGAATTGTATAGGGTAAATAACCATTGGTTATTTAAGGGTAGCGGAAGATTTTGAAGGAATTCTCCGATAGTTTTTGCAGTTATAACAGTATATGACCAGTTTTCCTCTGTTTATCCTGACTCTGCATGTAACTCCGGGCAAGAGAAAATGGTAACATTTTTTACAGAAAAAAAGTTTATATCTTTTTGGTATTCTAACCTGGTATTTCATGCTTATTTTCCTAGCAAGTTCAACGTATCTATCGGCGCGATCGATTCTGCCTTTGAGAGCTTCTTCTTCGGCCAGTTTAAAGAGTTCCTCTATCCTGGATTTCGCTATCGTTTTTCTGAGAAGTTTTTCTCTCTTCCTTCTGCGCATACTTGAGGCATTATTATCCTGTTTCCTTATTAAGAGTTTGTTCCCGTTTTTGATGGCAGAGGTACTTCGAAATTATTTGTGGATGAGCGAAATCCCTATCCTTAGATGTGCTATATAATAACAAGATAGCCATAAGGAGTATCCACAATTAACTTCGCAGTACCATGGCAGATAAATTTTTTATAGTACTAAAACTATGCACAACGGGCGAAGGAGGGGAAAGGTTGGAAACCGTATCAGAAGGTACAAAGAGAGATTTTGCTCATGAAGGTTATACCATAGAGAGGATATCAACCGGCATCCCAAAACTCGACGAGCTTCTGCAGGGGGGGTTACCAAAGAATAGTATAACCCTTGTATCTGGCGCGCCTGGATCTGGAAAAAGCATCCTTTGCTTCCACTTCATAAGCGGGGGAATAAAAAAGGGAAAAAAATGTCTCTATGTAACGGCGGATCAAGAAAAGGAAAATATTTTGTTGCATTCCGGGACCTTGGGTTTCAACTTCCAAGCCGCCATAGATGATAACCTATTGAAGATAATATACGTAGACCCTGAGACGGCCGGCGTATATCACAGATTGGAAGCAGCAATGATGGAGGACGAGTTCGAAAGGGTCGTTATCGATTCCCTTTCCCAGTTCGTGGATATGCCCGTCCTCATCGAAAGAAACATAGATTTTGAGAAAGTACCCATCGTAGAAAAACTGAGTACTTACCCTGCCAATTCTGTTACTGTGGCCAGACATCATATAAGGAGGATTTTTGGTTTGCTCCGCAAGCATCCTTCGACGGCGATGGTGACATCCGAATTACCCGCAGAGATTTCCGCGCTTTCCAGAGATGGAATTTCTGAATTTCTTGCAGATGGTGTGATCTTACTACAGATGGATCCAATGATGGACAGGAGAAAGTTGACCATATGGAAGATGAGGGGGACAAAACATGTCTTGAAGCCCATTGATATATCGATTACAGACAGGGGGATTGAAATCAAGTGAGCGATGACCCCATCCTCGAGGTTCTTGAGGATCTGCTTAAACTCGATGACATCTATGCCTGCATGGTGGCAAGGAAGAATATGGTCAGTGTGATGCCGGATACATCGAAATTTAACCCGAAGATCATGGATGTTTGGGATATCGTATCTGTCGCCATGAAAAACGTTTTTGCGGTTATAGAAGAATATGCGAGTGTTGGCCTGGATGTTATGGAGTTCAGGCTGAAGAATCATTCCGTTCTCTTTTTTGTCATTCCAAATACATCTAACGCCTTGGTTGCAATAATCCCCTCCCTCGCCAATAAAGGTTTGATTGAGGTAGAGATGGAGAACGCAAGAAGGAGGATTATCGAAATACTTGAAGGAAAAACATGAGCGAGTTGAAGGCCGGTGTTGGGTTATCAAGAAAATGGGATGCAAGGGAAGCTGGTAGAGAAGTAGCTGAAACTGCCCTAGAAAAACTCGAAGGCGAGAAACCGAAATTCTTCCTGTTATTTTCAACCATTCACTACGAAAAATACGGCGGTTTCCAGGAACTCCTCAACGGAGTCTGGGAAGTCTTACCTGAAGGAACACC
>CAYSPA010000042.1:0-10152 GCA_964432835.1 uncultured Thermoplasmatales archaeon
CTTAAAAGTTATATAGAGAAAATGTATTTAGGAATAAAACTGGAAAGAGGAATAGGGATGAAGAGAAGCTCCAGGGCATGGAAGAAGAGAGGCAAGATGCGCTGGAAATGGAGAAAGAAGAGAATGAGAAGGGAAATGAGAGCCCGTAGACAGAGGAGATGATAGTATATAAGATGGGAGCATGGTGTAGCCAGGCATCATCGCGGGCTCCAGTTAGGGGATGATTGAAAGAGGGTCATCTGACCCCGTGATGATTAACTGGAGCCATGACCCTGGAGGTGACCCGCGGACCTGGGTTCGAATCCCAGTGCTCCCATCTCTTTAATAATGCCGGAGGATGAAGAAAATGAATATATCAAAACTGCTGAAACCAAAAGGTTTGATATCCATACTGTCTCTGCTCTTCGGCGTGATATTCTACGTAACCTGGTCCGCGCTTTACAACTCCTGGACAGACATCTCGAGTTATTCGGTGGCGGTTCCCTTCACCCTGCTCGGCATACTCGGCATCTTGCTGGTTCTGATAGAATAATTTGAAAAAACCTGACAAAAAGAATTTAAAGAGAGAATCTTTTAATCCGCATGGCATGGTGCTGACAAAGGATGATATCGAAAAATTCTCTGGAGAATGGATTTTGTTATTTGAGGACAAAATAATAGATCACAGCTACAATCTCGAGGACATACTGAAGACCGCGGAGAACTATCCCGAGGATGAGGTCATCATAGCCAAAGCCATCTCACCCATGCAGAAACTTCTGGACAGATAAGTTATTTAACTCCCTTCTCTTTTTCTCTGACGATGAAGAAAACGTACAGATTTCCTTATGTGCACTATCCCCTCCTTCCCGTACAGTTCTTTCACAAAGGCAGAAAAACACCGGTAATTGCAGCCCTCATCGATTCCGGTGGCGACAGCGTGGTGATACCCAGAGCTATAGCCGATTATCTCGGTGTGGAAACCGAAAGAACCGAGAAGGCGAAGACGGCGGCGGGCTTCACGAGCATAGAAAGGACGAAACTGAAGATGATCATAGGAAAAAATGAGATTATCTACAAGGATGTGGACGTGTTCGTGATCAACAACAACGATATGCCCGTATTGCTCGGCAGAGAACCCCTCTTTGAGGATTTTGAAATCACTTTCAGGAAGAAGAAGAGGGAGATCGTTCTCACGGAGGCTTAGTAATTTCTTATATCTTTACATTTCATGAACTCCCTGAGCAGGGATGTGGCATAGGTGCCCTTTCTCAAAAAGAAACTCATTTCCACCGAGGAGTTATCTGGAAATCTGTAAACAAAATCCCTGTATTCCGAAACGAGTATCCTTCTCCCTCCCCGAGAGGACAGGAAAGGAATTTCTGGAACTATGAAATCCCTGATGTCTATCTTCTCCTCTTCTACCACTTTTCTCTCTATCTCACCCATCTCCCCATCTGCAAACGTAGTGCTGTACCCTACAATCGCACCCGTAACCGCGGCTTTTCCGAGAGAGATCATCCTGTTTACCTTGTCTATGTTTCTGCGCGTCACCGGAATGAATTCATCCTCTTCACCGTACTTGGTCAGCGGAACGATGAGGTCTCCCTCTATCGCACCACCCAGTGGCAAACCCCTCCTTATCCTCTCGCTCAGTATCCTGTTAAAGAGGTAAGATTGGTAGGCATAGAGAAACATCATGAGAAGATTCTTTGGCAGTGCCTGAAGGGCTTCGATCGAGTTCTTCCCCCTCTTCAACTCGTTCAGCAAGGTGAGCTCGAAGGTGAGTTGTTTCGGAAAATAGGACAGGGCTTTCGTGATATCCCTCTCGACGGCAAATCTTTCCCTTGCTGTGCGATATCTCTCCTCTTCCTTTTCCGTTGTGTATGTCAGATACACATCCACCGCTCTATCGAAGTCTCCTCTCACTATCTCCCTGCCAACGAGATGGGTTACGGGTCTCAAACTGCCAAATCTCTGAAAACCATAAAAATTGGGAAATCCACCTATTGATTTGAGTTGCCGATGGATTTTTTCTATCCTTTCCCCAGCTCCACCATTTTCGATCTCTCTTATGGTTATTCGAAATCTATTCCCTATCAGATCTCCTATTTCCAGACCTTTATCCGACCTCCCCACGTATTTTATCTCGACATCCTTGAGTTTAATTTCTGGAATCTCTCCCTCGGGATAGTATATGGAAAAAAGCTGGGTCGTTACCGCTCTTCTATCTTTCGTCCCCGCGAATTTTATCCTCTTTCTTGAAATTTTCAATCTCTTGGAGAGCTCCCTCACAAGATGATTTGTCTCCCAGTTCTTTGAGGTTATCTCCAGTATCACGTATTTCCCATCATCGCTGAACCTGACCTCTCTGGGTATTTCAAAAACTCTGAAATCCTCCGGTTTTGACCTGAGTCTCCCACCTATACCGGGAACATCGGTGAAAAAAACCTCTATGCCGAGCCTCTTCTCATCATCGGTTGCTTCCATACTCACATTTTCTCTAACTGTTGTCTGAATGATCTGAATTCCTTCTGTAACTCCTTGAGAACCGCTTTCAATTCATCCCTGGGTTTGGCACCCTTCGTTTTTATATACAGTTTCGGATTTGAGAGGATCGGATGCTCTATGGAGTATTCTGCATACACAACCTTCTCCCTTTCCAGCAGTTTTTCCTTTATCGGATTCAGAATCGTTGAGTCCTCCCCTATAACCTCGATCTCCATTTCGTTCGCCCTATCCTTGATAATCTTTATCTCCATGATATCATAACCCGAAGGAGATTTGCATTTTAAATCTTTTGTTAGAGAAACTCCGCCCGGCGCCGCAAAGGATACACGTTACAATAACAATTTTAAAATATCCCTTTTTCTCTCTTTGTACAGATGTTGTCGAGAGACGAAGCCATCTCCATAGTGAATAATTATATAAAGGACGAGAAACTCCTGAAACATTCTCTTGCGGTTGAGGCGATAATGAGAGCCCTCGCCAGGAGATTGCAAAAGGACGAGGATATATGGGGATTGACGGGTCTTCTGCACGATATAGATCACGAGTATACCCAGGAGGACCCGATGGAACACGGTATAATGACTTGCAAGGTGCTGGATGGACTCGTGCCCGATGAGGTTCTCAGGGCCATAAAGGCGCATAACTACAAATACACGCAACAAGTACCCACGAATCTCTTGGATAAGGCACTCATAGCATCGGATGCGGTCTCTGGATTGATTATAGCGACGGCTCTCGTCATGCCATCGAAAAAGCTATCCGAGGTGAGGGTGGAGACTCTGATGGATAAATTTAAGGATAAAAGCTTTGCCAGGGGGGTGGACAGGGAAAGGATCAACATGTGCCGAGATATAGGTCTCTCTCTCGAAGAGTTTCTGGAACTCTCCCTTCGCTCTCTGCAGTCAATATCCGATGAGCTCGGCCTTTAGTTTAATATAAGAGAAGAAGCATATCGGGTAATGCACATGAAAAGAGATGACACATCGGAACAGGAGGAATATCTTCGAACACCACTGCCCAAGAGGGAAAACAAGGAGATGTTCGGAATTATAGATCAGATGATGGGCGGCTCCAGAGCCAGGGTGGTGTGCGAGGACGGAAAGGTTAGACTGGCGAGAATACCGGGCAGGATAAAAAGAAGGCAGAGGATAAGGAATGGTGACCTCGTTATAATAAGACCATGGGACGTCGAGGACGAAAAAGCGGATATCATTTTCAGATATACCCATATTCAGGCATCTAACCTCAGCAGAAGGGGTTTGCTTCCAAAGGAGATTGACGTGTTCTGATATGGATATAGATGAGGATATTTTAAGGGAAATAGAGAAGGAGATTCAAGAAATAAAAAGCAGGATAGGAATCGATAGAAAAACCCTGAACGAGGTCTTTGACAGACCGACCCTCCTCGCTTTCGGGAAATTGATATCCGACAGACTGATAGATTACGTCGACTTTCCGATCTCCACGGGAAAGGAAGCAAACGTATTCAGAGCGGTCTCTCCGAGGGGGAAGATAATAGCGGTGAAGGTTTACAGGGTGGCAACGTCGAACTTCAGAAGAATGATTTACTACATCCAGGGCGACCCGAGGTTTTCAACCATAGAGAAAAGCAAAAGAGAGATCGTTCACCAGTGGGTGCGAAAGGAATACAAGAATCTCGAAATCCTGAACAACCTCAAAATCCCGGCGCCGGAGCCGATAAGGGCATGGAAGAATATCCTGGTTATGAGTTACATAGGGGATGAGGTTTCTCCCGCTCCCCTGCTGAAGAGCGTGAGATTGAAGAATCCGAAGCCGGTCTACGATGAAATCGTGGGGTATATAGAGAAGATGTACGTCGAGGGAGACCTCATACACAGCGACCTGAGCGAGTACAATATACTTTATTTCGAGGATACACCTTATCTCATAGACCTGGCGCAGGGCGTGATGAGCGAGCACCCAATGGCGATGGAATTCCTGCGGAGGGATATCAGGAATATCGTCAACTACTTCAGGAAGTATGGAATAGAGGGTGACGCCGAAAAGATTTTTAATGAGATAATAAAAACTAAGTGAGTTGGGAGTATGAGATACGTTAGAATACCCAAGGACAGAATTGGGGTTCTGATAGGAAGAAAGGGGGAAATCAAAGGAGAGATAGAACGACTGACAAAGGTAAAGCTGACCATAGATTCAAAGACCGGAGAAGTTCAGATAGATGACTCCAACGTTGATGACCCTCTTGCCCCCCTCAAGGTCGAGAACATAGTTTTAGCCATAGGCAGGGGATTCTCTCCCGAACACGCCTTCAGGCTACTGGATGATGACACATACTTCATACTGATAGACCTCAGAGAGTACGTCGGAAGAAAAGAAACCCATCTGAGAAGGGTTAAGGGCAGAATAATAGGACGCGAAGGTAAAACGAAGAGAATACTGGAACACATGACAGATTCCTTAATATCCGTCTACGGTCATACGGTGGCGGTGATAACAACCGTGGAATTCATGGAGACAATCAGGACGGCTCTCGAGATGCTGATACAGGGAAGTAAACACGGCACGGTCTACAAATATCTGCAGAAGAAGAGAAGGGAGATAGAGATGGAGATGATGTTTTAAATCATAGATAAACCTTTTATGGTGAAATTGTATTTCTTATCCATAGCGCCGCCGCCTTAGCTCAGCTGGTGGAGCACTCGGCTGTTAACCGAGAGGTCGCCGGTTCGAATCCGGCAGGCGGCGCTTCCTTCTTTAACCAATGCCCGACTGGTGCATAGTTTTCGTTACTGCACCACTCTCAGAAAGTTCTGGGGCAAATCCGGAATGATTTTGAATACCTCTGAAAATGGGGCTTTTCTCCTTCTGTTTAGATTTACGATTTCCTTATCGTTTGTTATAAACCACTCACAGTTGTTGAGTATGGCAGTGGTTAGCAGAATCGCATCATGTGTTCTCAGTCTGTAGTCCAGAACCAGTTTTGGATAGATTTCATCGTCCACTTCGTCTTTGACCAGTTCCACACTCTTCTCCAGTTTTCTGAGATGTTTGGATACTGAATCCTTTATGAGAAATTTTTCTGATTCAGATAACCTGTGTTTCTCTCTCATTTTGGACCACAGAGTCATAGGTATGCCCAACCGGTACATCTTTTGAGACAGTATTTCATTGTATATCACGTGGTAAACTTCACCTATCGCCAGATTGGATGTTTTTACCTTATATTCTTCTGTCGAGATCAAAGCCTCTACTAGGGTGTACGAATAACTGATGTTTTCGAATCTCTCCTTCAGAATTTCTTCATCTCTGAACTCTTCAAGTCTCTCGGCAGAGTCTGCTATGAGAATCCAGTTTGCTATAACATTGGAATCCAGAAAGATGGGTTTCATACTCATCTTCCCAGAAGGAGATCTAATAGAGTTTTTCTATCCAGCCTTTTTGGAGGTTTCCACAATCCTTTAATCTGTCCTTTTTTCCCGAACTTTGTCGTCCTCTGTCTGATGGCATAGTACTTCTTTGTAACCGGGTTATATATTCTCTTTTTACCGTCACTCATAATAACCAGATAACTCTATGTAATATCTGCTTTTTAAAGTTTAGGAGTCACTTCAATCGATTACAATGATAGGAATTCTGTTAATAAACAAAGTGATATCGGGTCTTACGATTAGGTTGGCAAATGTGAAATATTGTTCTCTTACATAGTGAAATGAATTTTATCAGGATTTTCAAAATCAACGAGTTTTATCGTCACAGGAATTGTTGCATTCCATTGTCTGATAAAGGTAGTTATTCCGTGTCCCAAATAATCTGAAATTTCGACTTCATCAGAACTCTCCAACTCCTCGCGCACTCTATCAAGCTGGATTTTTTCAATTGGTGTATATACCACTATATGAAAGAGAATGTTATTATAGGAATGCGTATAATTTTATCCTTAAGCTCTAACTTTTCCCTATCCTCTATTATGATCCCATACGGAGAGTTATACCTCGAGATGGCATCTTTCAATTGATCTTCCTTCTTCTTACCGATGCCAACCTCCACGGGAATCATTGTGTCATCACCGACCTGGAGTAGAAAGTCAACCCCTCCTTTTTCAGCATCATAGAATATGCCTATCGGCATACCGGTTGTTTCTTTGAGTCTCATGAAGTATGATGCCACCAGGTTTTCTGTCAATATTCCTTGCACTATTCTATCCGAACGATCGAGCATCCCGAATTTATATTTGAGGGCTGCATTAACGGAGGGAGAGAGGAAATAGTATTTCCAGGGTTTCCTTATGATTTTTCCGGCACCTCCATAGGGTCTAACGCTAAATATAAGATGGGTTTTTTCGAGCATTTCCAAGATACTTCTAACGAGAGAGGAAGACGTCTCCAGTCTTTCTGCCAACTTTACATCAGAAGTACCGCCCGGTTTTTGGAGAGACAAAAACATGAGTATCCTTGAAATGGTGTTTCTTGTCTCGGTGTTAAAGGTTTTCAAGGAGAATACATCTTTCTCTATTACTCTGTCCACCATGGCAAATATTCTTTCATATGTATCAATCTGATTAGAGTGTATACCAAAAGGAAAACCACCATAGTAAAGAAAATCTTTCCATTCTTTTTCGATAGGTCTTTCGAGATTTAAAAATCTCCTTTTCATCTCACTCTCTTTTTTGATAGCGGTTTCGGCAAAGTAACGATTGTATTTGAAAATGAGATTTTTCAGAGATTCGGCTGTACCTCTAGGTGGGAAAAAGTCGTGCTTCAGCGTTAAATACTCAGAGAAATTTAGAGGAAATACCGCTTCCTTCTTTGCTCTTCTTGCAGCATCAACACCCATTTCTATACCGAGTGCCGAGGAACCGGTAAATATGGTGAAAACGTTCTTACTCTGATCATAGATTATCTTTCCCACTTGTGACCAGTTTCTATCGTAGTGAGCCTCATCAATCATTATAAATATCTTCTTGTCGAGCATCGGTAGGGAAGTTTCTTGTATCTCTCTTATAAAAACGTCGATCACATCTTTGAGGCCCGCACCGAAGAAAGACACCAATTCATCAGCTGGTATATACAGGATACAATCACGTTTTATACCCTTCTTCTCTATATACTCGTAGATTTGGAAGAGAAGCGTCGTTTTTCCAACACCTCTTAAACCGGGTAATACAACAAATCTGTTATCTGTTTTATTTCCACCAAGAAATTCATCTACATATTTCTTTAGCCTGAAGAAAACCCTTCTATATTTCAGTGTTTTATCGCCTACCTTGGTGTACATCTCCGATAACTTGGGCGCTTCATTTAGCTTTGCGTATACGTATCTGAGCAGGATGTCTTTATCTACCAATTCCAAACACCTTATTCTTTTTTATGAATAAACATTTATAAGTATTTATTCTTTTTTGTGAATAAGCTTTTATTGGCTCAATCTATCTAAAATTAAATCTGCGATTATCAGAAATATTCCATCTACTTCAACCTGACCGTTTCCATGTTGAGGGGTGCCACAGTTGGTATGCCGAGTCTTCTATGAATCGTTGCCGCAAGATCAAGACATTTTGTTTCCTCACCGTGGCAGAATATGGCTCTCTCCGGTTTTGGAGACATGTTGTTCAGATAAGTGATAAGTTGCCCTCTATCGCTGTGACCAGAGAATCCGTCAACCGTTTCAACATCCATGTTTATCTTTATTGTGGTGGGTGCACCCCTTATGGTTAGAGAGACCTCCTTCCACCCTTTCTGTATCTTTCTACCGAGTGTGCCTTCCGCCTGATAACCGACAAAGGTCAGGGTATTCTTTTTCTCTTCGGCCCATGCCTTGAGATATTCCATCACGGGTCCCCCGTTCAGCATACCGCTCGTAGCGAGGACTATGCATGGATCCGGATTTCCGAGCAATTCCTGCCTCGCATCGTAGCTATCTACTCTCACAAACACATCCGAGAGAAGGGGATTTTCTCCCTTGTGAAGTATCAAGCTCCTCAGATGACTGTTCAGATACTCCGGATAGGCAGTATGAATCGCCGTAGCCTCCCATATCATTCCATCGAGATAGATCGGGACATTGGGTATCTCTTCCTTTTTGATCATATTCTCAAGAGCTACCATCACTTCCTGAGACCTACCGACGGCGAAGACGGGTATCAACACCTTTCCCTTCTTCTTCAGAGTCCTCTGCACGATGTCTCTCAACCTGTCCACCGCTTCTCTCCTCGATGGCTGGACATCTCCCTTTCCACCATACGTGGACTCCATTATCACCGCTTCCACTCTTGGAAATCTGTTTATCGCGGGGTCAAACAACCATGTTCTCTCGTATTTGATATCGCCGGTAAATACGACGTTGTAGAGTCCATCCCCTATATGGAAATGGCAAACCGCGGACCCGAGAATATGACCCGCATTGTGCAGGGTGAGCTTCACGCCCGGCGCGATGTCGGTGGTATCTCCATAGTTGAGCGTGATGCAGTGTTTGAGCATCTCTCTTATGTGTTCCGAAGAGTACGGTGTTTTTCTGGCATCCGCAACCGCTACCTTGAGATAATCGAGCTGAAGCAGAATCATGAGGTCTCTCGTCGGTGGTGTACAGTATACGGGACCATCATACCCGTACTTGTAAAGCAGGGGAACGAGACCGGAATGGTCGAGGTGAGCGTGGGTTACGACAACCGCATCTATGGTTTCAAGCGGAAGAACTTCGGGCAAATTGAGGTACGGAGATCCCGCGGAATCTGACGAAACATCGAGACCAACATCGACCAGAATCTTTGCGTCCTTTGTGTGGAGAAGCGCACACGACCTCCCAACCTCTCTGAAGCCTCCAAGAGCGGTAACCCTGACAAATTTTTCGTTCTCAGATACTCCTCTGTGCAATCTTCTACCTATCCTTTTAAGTATAGCCTTCCTCTCCTCGGATGCCATCCTGAGGAATGCTCTGATGTCGTGAATCGTCTTTGACTGGATGGGCGGAGTCCTCACAACCTTCGGAGTCCAGTTTATCTCTCTCTTTATCTGATTTAGAAGAGCACCCTTTTTCCCTATAACCACACCGGGCTTCATGGCTTCTATGATTACCTCTCCAACATCGGGCTGGAAATAGAGGTTTGTTATTCCCGCCTCGTCGGGCACCAGTTCCTTTATCCTTTTCTCTGCGATCTTTGAATCCGTTAATACAGAAGGGTCTGGTCTCACCGTTATCCTCTTCTGCAACGTTTTTGCAAGCTGTCTAATGAGATGCTCTCTTTCGGCAAATCTCTGAGGATGCTTTGTGTATATAACGAGCAGTGGTCCCTCGAACTCCACGTCGGTAATCTGAATATCCGATGGTACCATCTCCTTTACTTTTATCTTGATTTCTCTGAGAACGTCTTCCACCGTCATTCTTCACCCGTCTGGGTTTTTTTCAACCTTCCATCCTTTTCCTGACCTCATCCTCCGGGATAAACCTAAAACCTTCTTTCGTTATAACGGCAACATCTACGCCATCTCCCGATGCAGAATCTCTCTTCATCGCAGCGGATATGGCTCTTATCGCGAGATTTAAGCCCTCCTCGATATCCATATCATCCCTGTACTGGTCCTCGAGTACACCGTATACGTAGGGTGAACCCGAACCCGTGGATACATACCTATCCGGTATTGCTCCGCCGGCCGCATCCAGAGAGTACACATGCGCTCCTTCCAA
>CAYSPA010000043.1:0-10099 GCA_964432835.1 uncultured Thermoplasmatales archaeon
GGTATGCCCGGCTCCGGGAAAAGCGAAGCTGTTAAGGTGGCGAGAGAAATGGGAATTCCTGTCATCAGGATGGGGGATTGTGTATGGGATGAGGTCAGGAAAAGAGGATTGGAGCTCAACGATGAAAATGTTGGAAGAATAGCAAATGAGATGAGGGAGAAGTATGGAAAGGACATATGGGCGAAAAGAACCTTCGAGAAGATCGATCCTTCCTGGGATATAGTAGTCATAGATGGCATAAGAAATATAGAAGAGGTTGAATTCTTCAGGGAAAAGTTAGGTAAGGATTTCACGCTGATTGCAATCCACGCATCTCCAGAAACGAGATACAGGAGATTGATGGAGAGAAAAAGGGAAGACGATAGTACAACTCTCGAGAAGATAAAGGAGAGAGATGAAAGAGAACTCGGGTGGGGGATAGGCGTTGTCATAGCGATGGCCGATGTTATAATCACAAATGATGGCTCTCTACATGGGTTCAGGGAAAAGATTAAAGATACTCTTTCAACCTTTCTGGCGCCGCCGGAGGAGGGTAAAAACGAGAATTTATGATGTCAAGTTCACCGCTTCCCCCTCCACGTGACAATAAGGACAATAGCGATGAGGATCACCGCTATGATTACTGCTAAAAGCAAGAGATAAGATGGTTGTCCTGTTGCTTTCCCTTTCGTTGAAAAGGCCCCTTTGATCACCGCGAATTGCAGAGATGTATCGAAATCTTTAAAACCTTCCCTTGTTGCATTCACCACGAGTTTGTATACACCCGCCTCGGTTGGAACAAAACCGAAAGGAAGTGTAATAGATTGAGTATGATTATCTGGGTAGATGAGGTTACATTCCATCGAAATGTTATCGGCAGATGAGTTGTATCCGAGATAGACCTTCTCACCGATGATGAAAACATCTTTGGTTATGCTGAAATCCGATCTGTTCGAAGAGAATAGATACAGATCGATCTCCTCCGGTAAACCGGAGATGGAAAAGTACAGGTAATCCTCGTAGAGAGCTACGCCATCCTCGATCAGCTGAGCGTACACCGTATAATTTCCATTTGAGAGGAATTCGCTGACGGAGGTATTGTAAATCGTCAGATTGATTTCCTCGCTTGGAGATAAATTTATGGAATACGATTTCGCCATCGGAGGATATCTCCCTTCATCTTCGGTTAGGGTTACGTAGATATCAAACCTTTTCTCCACATTGAGGGTATTCTTCACCTCGAGGGCTATCAATATTTCATCTCCGGGCTCATAGGAAGTTTCGTTTGAATGGAGCCTAAAAATATGTGCACTCGCCGGCAGAGCCAAGAAGAGAATAATGAGCAGGGTGAGAAATCTGCACCTCATCAATCCCACCACCTCGGTTCTATGGTTGGATCGCCGAGCAAGATAACTACATCGCTCCCACAGCTACAGCAGTTCTTCCCTTCCATATAAGATTCTCCAATGGTTTTGTTATTTGCAAAGGAAAGACTCAGTATAGAGGGATTCAAACCATGACCATCGCAGAGAACGTTGGTTTTCGAAAGCCTTGCTAAGCCTATGTCAACGAAGCCCAGACAATTCATCCTGCCCGACCTCAAAACATGGATGACAAACAGCCATTGCTTAACCTTTAGCTTGTTGTATGCACCGGTTGCGCACCCCGCGTTTAAAAGGAAGGAGGGCACGTGTGCGTACAAGTTTCTCATCTCAAGATCCTCTGATGATACAAAACCTGCTAACCCTCTTTCATTTCCATGATCATAGAAGATGGTGAGATAGCTGTCCAGGAATTCGCTGATTATTTGGTCACGAGAAGAGTTGACTTCTTCATAGGTTGCATAGACGCTATAGTTGGTGAACTCATTTTCAACTTCGGTTGTCCAGAAGGTTTTAGTGTAGTTTATTAAAACATCTCTTTCATCATCCTCGCTCAATCCCCTGGCAATTATCAACGCTTTCCTATTTTTCTGCATCTTGTCAAATAGGATATCGGTAGCTATGTAGGCTGAAAGATCAGATGTTGTGAGCCCAAATATTCTACCGGTAGGATAGTCCATGTATCCATCGTTTCCCTTGCTGGCATAGAACCTATCATCTACCTGTAAGTAGAGTATATGAGTATCCGTATGACTAACTTCGGTAACATCTACGAGTTTTTTCCTTCCAGTTGATATGCCATAGCTCCATAGATACCAGAGTCCATCCTTTCCCTCTTCATACCACACTATCCACTTTTTGTTTACCTCCGGTTTAACCTCTGGATTCTGAGAGGTAGCTACAGGAGTCTCTTCCCCAGAGGATAAATTGTACATATAGATATCCCAGTTTCCATTTCTGTTATCCTGCCAGACTACGATATCTCCACTTATCCTGGGCAGGATCTGATGGCTCCTATTTGTCGTTATCTGGATCTCCGATCCATTGGATGTATCATACAGATATATATCCCAGTTTCCGTTTCTGTCATCTTGATAAACGATCTTATAACCTTCAGTTATAGATCCAGATATGGAGGGATTCTTCTGGTTGCCACCTTTTTCTATAACGTGCTTGTACTGGGAAGAAACCACGGGTTTACCATTTCCATCATATACCAGATAAATGTAACATATATCCCATTCCGACTCATTCTTTTGCTGCCATACAACAGCTCCATCATCTTCAGATATATCCGGCTTGCATTCATCCATAGTTGAGTTAGCAATATAGTACGCATCACCTATTATGGGCTCATGGTAATTTACCATCTTTATATCATGCCTTGTTTCATCTGATCTCATCTGAAAAACTATATTTCTACCTCCGCCCTCTGGGAAGGAGCTTTCTTCAAGTGTAAGGCTATAAAGAAAGCAGATATCAAAAAGTCTGTTATTTCTATCGCGATTCACGGCTCCCTCGACATCTTCTGCTACAAATGGACTGTATTGATCGCCTTCTATAGGGAATATGAAAGAGGTGCCATTCACTAGATCGATCCTCTTTATATCCATATCGCCGTAGTTCAGCACCTCAAAGTATACCTTGTTTCCTCTCAAAGCTGGATGAGATAACCAGTTCGGTCTTGCCATTGGTATAGCGGATGGGGATGCAAGGATTATTATATGAGGTTGATGGAGATTTTCGCTATCAATAAAGCTTTGCAGAGCAGAGTCTATTTCTGTAAAATTGCTGGCTGGTATCTCAAGTATCAAAGCCTTCTTGGTAAAAGCCAGGAAAGGAGCGAGTAAGGACTGCTTGTAATAGAATTTGCCAAAACCGAGACGAGGTGTGTAATCATCTACACCGATCCATGGATCGAGAGGATTGATGAGAACGATGTTTTCTCCAAGACCAGCGCTCTTGAGGCGATCTATGAGTTCTTCTCTACTCAGGTGAGCTTCCACCTGTGCATAACCCTCTATCTCGGATATCTCACTCTGATCAAAGTTCCCAACAAGATATACCCTTTTGTTTTCGATGTCCTTTATATCAAAATGACCATAAAAGAGCAGAGGCGCATCTATGAGAGAGGCGTACTCAGCTGCCAGAAGGGATATTCCATACTCATCCTCTGTTATAACGACCTTGTTTATCTCTTTCCAGAATCTCTGGTTTAAACCCCACAGAGAGTTATCCGATAGCCTGGGTAAATCGGTGGAGTTTGACAGATAGAAGTTCGCTATCACACTGAGATTCACTCCAAAGTGATTGTATAGCCCCGCGCTGTGCCGAAGGGCTCTGTTGGCATAGACATTCAGATCATTATTCTCGATCATCTCCACAGGTATAATCTCTATCTGATCCTCCCTCAGCCCTGCTCCGACCGGTTTGTCAGCGATCAATTTGTTCAGCAGGTCTTCGGGTGGATCGCCAATTATTACCACCTTCGATGGGTTCCATCTGTAGTTCAAGAAGTTGATAATGGGGTTGGTATCTATTCTATCCTCACTTTCATAGTGATAAACCAAGGTCGGTATGCATACGGTTGCATACGCAAAGAACTCATCTCTTATCACATGTCTATCTAAGATTGAGAAGATACTCTGATTGTACTCTCTCCACATGGAAATTGGAACCAGGGTTAAAACGGTTCTCCAGTCCGCATCCGAGGTTAAGAAAACCATGCCGTTTGCGTATACATCCAAATTCCTTTCATTCTCAAAGCCAACTTCTCCGATGGTTATGTTTAGGATATCGGAATATGCGATGTGCCCATCAACGTCTACAGCCCTTGCTATGTAAGACAGATTTACCCCCGCTGAGAAAGGACCTATCGGTCCAAAGCTTATCCTGGAAACGTTCTCTGCCCTTTTCAGGGTATGATTATACTTGTAGTTGATTATGCTTAGTTCTTTTACACCATATGGATAACTCGCTTCAGCATATATCATTATCTGATCAAATTCCGTCGGATTTTCAGGTTCAGCATAAATATTTACGGTAAGATTCTCTCCATAGTAGGATTGGACCGTGAAATTGAAGGTTGGACTTTCGTATCTGTTACCAGCCTTATCTTCAGCTCTGACGTAGAAGTAGACCACGGAATTCCTTGGAAATGGACCACAGGTATAATTGAAGGTTGCATTCATTGTATCCGTCTTCCCCGCATGTATCGTGGGCTCGGTCAAGGTATATATCACCAGAGAAACAAACTCTAAACCACTTTCATCATACGCCTCTACATGAAATGTAACGTTATCTCTCTCGGTAACTGTTGAAGGAGTGTAAGAAACGTTTACCCTTGGAGGATTTGAATCTTCTCCCGTTACATTTACCGTGATCGTCAAAAAGTTGTTTGTTTCATTCTCTTCAGTTATTATCTCGGTTGAGTCGACCCATAAAGTTAGATTGTGTGTACCCATCTCTTTTGGCGTCCAATGGATTTCAACATCGGCGTAGATGCCATTTGCTCTTATTGGAGATATTGAGAAGTTTTGCAATACATCTCCATCTACGTAAAGGGTCCCAACACAGCTTATGCTTCTATTCTTGCCCAAATTCCTTATGAAGGGTCTGATGGTTGCGTTTCCACCTACAGCAAGAAAATCTGACTTGATCTCTAACTTGTAGGCTTCCAGATCAATATCTCCCGGAATAGCCTCGACATCGATCGAGATATCGTTGTTATCCTCAAAGATCTCATCCACCTTGCCATGAGGATCTGCTATAAAGGAAACGTTGTGTGTACCGCTCTCTTCGAAGGAGTAGTTCGTCTTTATCTCGATACTCTCGGATGGATTTAGACCAGGTATGTTTACATAGATGGTTGTGTAAGAATCTATCAAAAACATACCGTCACAACTTATGGATCCTGCGGTTCCATTGTTCTTGATACCAACCTCGAGAGTGGCATTATAACCAGCAACTGGTAAGGGCGGTTCAACCTCCAGATACTCCACGACCAGATCGGGTTTATCGGGAATCTCCACGGTAAAGTTGAAGGCGTGCCAGTACTCTGGACCCACCTTCTTATACCACTTTCTGGCTATTGGGTCATAGAGCTTTAATTCATAGGACGGCCATATGCTCCAGCCGCCGGGCTGAGTTAGGTAGAGACTATCGCTGTAAAATACACTTTCTCCAGGATCGAGAGTGTAATTTCTGTAAATACAACCAAAAGCCTCTCTGCTCCCATCGGGATATTCTACTGCCAGGAATATTCCGTTCTTTCCCAGTCTTGCCTCGGCACTGTTTGAATTTATTATTTCAAAGGATACATTGATCCTATTCCCCAGCTCTATGGGTTCCTCACCGGTGACCCTGAAGTCCACGAGAGTCAGACCATCTTCCGATGTATCTGGTCCCTCGTAGTAGTACAAGGTTGTCGCTAAAGCTGGAGAGAGCATCGATAATAAAAGGAGAAGCATGCACAGTATAGGAAATAAACCTCTCTTCATTGGATAAGGAAACTTGCAGACCCTTTTAAGATTTTCGAGATAGTATATTCTTCTGGCAGGGGTATTCCTGTACAGTGGTTCCAAGAGTTACAGCGTACCCGCTTACTTCTATCAGGTCATAAATCTACCGACTAAGGATGTACAGGTAAAGGTCTACCATGTTGAGGGGGTGCGAGATTGGAGAAAACTACCATACTGTAATGATATCGGTTATTGTATCGTTTTCCAACACATACGGGTGTCCGATTACACATTCCGTGTAGTTCTTCCCTATCTCCGGTTTAACTTCGAAGTCCGTTACCGGTTCGAAGTAGACCATTCCTTTATCTACGGTATCGAATGCTATCAATTCATACATCCCCTCGTTGGATATTATAACCTGGGTATAGGCACACCTCATCCCCAAATGTTTGGCATGATGAATTTCATCTTCAATGGTCTTGGATGTATCGTTTTCAACAAATGCTTTTACCTCTTCGTATAAAGGATCATGTAGTTCGTACTCATCGCCCTCCTGCAGATCCTTTAGCACCGATAGATTCTCTTCCAGGGAAAGATCGAGAAACGTCAGCTGTTTTTTTGTCAGGTTGATTTTATTGTTTATCAAAACCAGCTGGTCCTTTAAATATTGGATGTCCGCCTCCGTCTGATTGACAGATTCCTGCAAATCGTGATATTTTTGCAAAGATTCTTTGATGGTAGATGATAAAAGATGATTTGATGAAAAAGCGATAAGTAGCGCTATCGTGAGCGCAAATGCTACCTTGCCCCACTTAGTTACTTCTATTACCACCCAACCACCCTCCTTACCATATTATGATGAATCCCTCTATTATGTTGTTCGGATCTCTTTCATAGTAATAGTTACCCGCGGGTATTACACAGTCGGCCCAGTAGTCCTTTCCTGTCTCCAAGTATCTTACCCTTTCATCGGTCTGGGGTTCAAAAAAGACCAAACCCCTATCCGTGGTGTTAAAGGCAATTATTGCATGATTTGCATTTCCCGTCAGATTGATGATTACAAATCCACATCGTATACCTTCACTCTCCGCGTGATTATTCACATCTCTGGCGAAATGTGTGCATACATACTCATTTTCCACGTATTCATTCCCATCGGTTTTGTCTCTCCCAATAAATTCAACAGCCTCCGCATAAGATGGATCATGAAGCATGTACTTATCTCTAGATCTCAATTTGTTGATTTTATCTTGCAGGTGTTGTAGCTTCTCTTTCGTGTTGTTTACTTTGCTCTCAACATCTGATAGTTCCGTCAGTAATATATCCCTTTTGACCGTTAAATTCTCCAAGGTTTTTTCCAAGTTATAATAATGGTTCTCCAGGTTCTCCGTTTCTTTTCTAATGCTATCCATCTCGGTAAAATTCGCGTAACATTGCCATGCAACCCATACAAGCAGAATACCGGCGATGACGGTATAACTCCATATGACGGTCTCTCTCATCATGGCTTATAATCTGGTTATAATGAAGCAAAATTTCAATTATTTGGTGCCCATAGACCCATCTATGAATCGATAGCTTAATCAACGCCCTTCTGTTTTTCAGACCAACATTATGTTCGAAGCAATTGTAAAAATCGGATTAAAGGAAGGAATTAGCGATCCCGAAGGTGCCACAACCATGAAATCTCTCCACCTCCTCGGTTTTGATACAGTTAAGGATGTGAGGACCCAGAAGATTTTCCTCATCAGGATGGATGAGAAGGATGAGAAGACGGTGAGGAAAAAAGTTGATGAGATGTGCCAGAAGTTGCTCACGAATCCTGTTATTCACAGCTATGAGGTCGAGATAAGAAAGGTGGATTGATATGCCCATAGAAAAACTCCTGAAGAGAAGAGACGTTCCTTTTGAACTCTATGAAATAGACTTACTTAACGCTGATGATAACGAACTCGAGGAGATAAGCGGGGAGATGGGTCTCGCTCTTTCTCTTTATGAGATGAAACTCATCAGGGATTATTTCAGAAAGAAAGGAAGAAACCCAACAGATATAGAACTCCAGGCATTCGGGCAAGCATGGAGTGAGCACTGCTGTTACAAATCATCGAAATACCCTCTCAAAAAATACCTATTCGATATAGAGAAGGATAGGATCATTGTAAGAGAAGATGCTGGGGTTATGGAATTCGATGAGAATCACTACTATGTCGCTGCTCTGGAATCTCACAACCACCCATCTGCCGTTGAACCCTATGGAGGCGCAGCAACGGGGATAGGAGGAATCGTTAGAGATGTTGTCTGCATGGGTGCACAACCAATAGCATTCGTGGATCCTCTTTTCTTTGGACCTCTGGATTACGACTTTAACAAACTCCCCAAAGGGACAAAACATCCCAGATTTCTCTTCAAGGGAGTTGTTGATGGTATAAGAGATTATGGCAATAGAATAGGTATCCCTACAGTTGCCGGTCAGGTTGTTTTCCATGAGAAATACGTTGGAAACTGCTTGGTGAATGTTGGATGCATAGGTATAATGCCAAAAAAACATCTTGTCAGAAGCAGGGCGAAGGCGCCGGGAGAGATATTCGTCTATGTTGGTGGAAAAACAGGTAGAGATGGTATACATGGCGTAACTTTTGCATCTGAGGAGCTGAGAGAAGAGAGCGAGATCGAAAGCAGATCAGCTGTTCAGGTTGGAGATCCCATACTCAAGGAACCCCTGATTCATGTTACCCTCGAGTGCGTTGAGAAAGGTCTGCTTGAAGGATTGAAAGATTTTGGAGGTGGAGGATTGTCATGTGTTACAACAGAGCTTGCAAACGCTGCGGGACTTGGAGCGGAGATAGAGCTTGATAATGTACCTCTGAAAGAGCCGGATATGAAACCATGGGAGATATGGATATCTGAGAGTCAGGAGAGGATGATGTTTCTCGTCAAAAAGGAGAATCTCGATAAGGTTCTGCACATCTGCAAGAAATGGGATGTTTTTGCTACACCCGTGGGTAAGGTTATAAAGGATAGGGTTGTGAGAGTTTATTACAGGGGACACAAAATCCTGGAACTTGATACCGAGTTTCTGACAGAAGGAGTGGTTTATGACAGCTGTATGAGACCTCTGAAAAAGAGGAAGTCGAAAGAGGAGTTTGTGGATTTTGAAATGCCGGATCTCAGAGAGGTTTTTCTCAAAGTTCTTGGCTCGATGAACATAGCATCGAAGGAATGGGTCATAAGGCAGTACGACCATGAGGTGAGGGGCTGTACCGTGATAAAGCCTTTGCAGGGAATCGTTGGAAAGGAATCTCATGGCGATGCTGCCGTAATCAAACCTCTCGAGGATTCATTTAGAGGCATAGCCATAACATCTGATATAAACCCAAAATTCACGGAACTCAATCCATACCGGGGCGCATGCTCTGCAGTTGATGAAGTGTGCAGAAATCTCGTAGCAGTTGGAGCGAAGCCCGATAGTTTGCTGGATTGCTTGAACTTTGGCAATCCGGAAAAGCCAGAGGTGATGGGTGATTTCTACGAGGTTTGCAGAGGTCTTGCAGATGTTGCAAAAGCTTTGGGATTACCTTTCATTTCCGGAAACGTGAGTTTTTACAACGAGAGCTCAGCAGGAGCGATACCGCCGACGCCGCAGATTACGGGGATAGGCATTGTTCCTGACATAAGGAAATGCGTGACCTCCGACTTCAAGGAAAGGGGAAACTACATCTATCTTGTGGGTGAAACAAAGAGAGAGATGGGAGGATCAGAGTATTACGGGGTGATGGGTTTAAAGGGTGGTAAGGTACCAGAAGTGGATGTTGAACTTTTGAAGAGAAGCGTGGATGCTCTGCTTGAGCTTATATGGAATGGTTATGTGAGAAGTTGCCATGATCTGAGTGAGGGTGGTCTTGCCGTTGCTGTTGCCGAGAGTTCGATAGGTGGAGATATTGGAGTTGAGATCGATATCGATGGTGTTGCGGATTTGAGGGAGGATTTTGTTCTGTTTTCGGAGAGCAATACCAGATGGATAATCGAAACCGGGGAGAAAGATAAGGTTGAGGAGATTCTATCCGCTCGCAATGTTCCTTTCAGGTTGATAGGGAAAACTGGAGGAAGAGAAATCAGATTTCTAAAGGATGGAGAGAAGTTGCTCTCCGTAGATGTGGATACCGCAAGAAAAATATGGAGAGATGGAATATTGAGGTTTATGGGTTAGGTTTTTTTATTGCTTTCTATCGTGAATGTATCGTGGTGCAAATCTTCTTTATTGCCCAAGGCATCAACGGC
>CAYSPA010000044.1:0-10010 GCA_964432835.1 uncultured Thermoplasmatales archaeon
CAAACGAAATATTTATTATACGAGAAAAACCTTCATGTTTGGAAGAAGGGATGCACGGTTGGTAAATATGGAAATAGATGATAGAGAGGGAAAGTTGAAGTTTATACATTCGATTATAGATAACCTTGAAAAAAGAAAACCCTCCGCCCTCCGTGACAAACCCGACACCTCCACAGATGACGGAGAGATCGGCTGGAGTAGTGAACACGGTGGTTTTCTCGGGATAGATGTGAGCAAAATCCAGTGCACGGAAGAGGACGATAGTTTCCCGACGGTGGATCGAGGTGAACTACCTTTCCTGATTTTTGAAAATATTAACGGGGTTGAAGAACTTCTGATAACCCCTCCTTTCTCTGCAACTTCCCTGAAAAGGATAGAAGAGATTCCCGTTCGAACAGATAGCGAGATGGGGGCGGTGATGTTCGATGTGGATGACACCAGGAGGTCGCTTGGTCTCGAGGGTGAGGAAAGAGTTATAGATAACGGGGTTCTCCAGAAGCCTCCCCTCAGCACCCCCACCACGGCAAAGGTTGAAGAAATAAGACCTCCACAAACAGAAGAAGGTGAGAAAGAGAAACCATCGGAAAATGAAGAAATCGTGGATGAAAAGAAAGGATTCGGCTGGAAGGGTCTGGGAAGCAGACTCATCATTTTTGATAAGAGACTCAAGGAATACAAGTATGTTGTCAGGGAGCCCGGGCTCTCTGAAGAGGAAAAGAAACTGAAGGACGAAATTATAAGACTCTTCAAACTCCTTGCAGACATACCGGTGTTTGATGTCGGTGAAAAGGAGAAGCAGATCATCCTCGAGAGAGCACTTAACCAGATAATAGAGGATAACGATATTGCCATTCCCGAAGAATCAAGGGACAGAATCTTTTACTATATAATGAGGGATTTTATCGGCTATGGTAGAATAGACATCCCGATGAAAGATAGTGAAGTGGAGGACATATCGTGCGATGGTCACAGCGTTCCCATATTCGTGCATCATCGAAAGTACCAGTCGATAGAAACGAACATTAAATTTGAAAATGGTGAAGAGCTGGACTCCTTTGTTGTCAGGCTTGCCCAGATCTGTGGAAAGCAGATATCCGTTTATGCGCCGATAGTCGATGGAAAACTGCCGGATGGCTCCAGGCTCCAGGCGACGCTATCCAAAACTGTAACCGATGAATCAACATTCACCATAAGGAGATTCAGGGATGATCCACTGACACCCGTTGACCTGATAGAGAATGGCACCATGTCTCTGGAGATGGCCGCATACTTCTGGCTGGCTATAGAGCACGGTGCATCGATCTTATACTGTGGAGGTACAGCCAGCGGAAAAACATCGGCACTGAATGCCTTATCCCTATTTATACCCCCCTCTCACAAGATCGTATCTATAGAAGATACGAGAGAGGTCAATCTACCCCACAAAAACTGGATTGCCGGAACCACGAGGGAAGGTTTCTCGATAACGGAAGAAGAAAAAAGTGGAAAGGATATAGATATGTTTGATCTGCTAAAGGCCGCGTTGAGACAGAGGCCGAGAGTGATAATAGTTGGAGAGGTGAGAGGGAGAGAGGCGTACTCTCTCTTCCAAGCTATGGCCACGGGACACACATCGTATGCAACCATTCACGCTGGAAGCATTCACACCCTCATACAGAGGCTAGAAAATCCACCGATCTCGCTACCGAGGGCTCTTCTTACATCTCTCGACATAATCGTTTTCATAAATGCGATACCAGTGGGAGGCAAACTGATAAGAAGGATAACGAACGTCACCGAGATAATAAAAATGGATCCGGATACAAAACAGCTGATATTCATGCAGCCCTTCCGCTGGATATCCAAGGTTGACGATAGATTCGAATTCACGGGCAACAGCAAGATCCTGACAAATATAAGATTGATGAACGACTGGGATGAAAAGAGATTGAAAAGAGAGATGGAGAACAGAATGAACGTCCTGCGGTGGATGATAGAGAACAAGGTAAGAACATACAAAGAAGTTGGAGCCATAATAGCAGAGTATTATAAAGATCCCGAAACCGTCCTGAAGGATCCGGGAGCGGTATTAAAGAGAATACACGATGAGGAGAAGAGAGAGGAATATGAAAGGATTAAAAAAATTGAGGAAATGAAGGAGGATAAAAAGACCGAGGAGAAGGGCATACTAAAACTCCTGAGTCTAAGGAGGGGAAAGTGAGTGAGGTCCAACCCTTACAGCAGATTCTGTAAGAAAATTCTCCGGGATGTGTTCAGGAAAATGAAAATATACGACGAGGACAAGGACCATATCATGGAAATGGCCGATATAAGAATGACCTACGAGGAGTACTACTCAATGACTATAATAACCACGATCCTGTTCTTTGTGGGTTCTCTCGTTGTTTCTCTGGTTATTTACATGCTGTTTCCATCAAACATAACCATGGCGCTGGTCTTTCTGCTCCCCGTAATATCTGTACTGTGTGTTTCTTCCTACTTCCTCTTCTTACCCGAGTCGAGAGCAAATGCAAGAGCCAAGAAGATCGACTTGCTTTTACCTTATGCTGTAAACTTCATAGCAACGATGTCATCCGCAGGGTTATCACCGGCGGAGATCTTCAAAAGGTTATCGAGTGTAGACCTCTATGGCGAGATCCAAAGGGAATTCAGAAAGATAGCCAAAGAAATCTACCTGATGGGTGTAGATACGATAACCGCTCTGAAGCATGCGATGGAAAGATCTCCCTCAAGAAAATTCAAGGACTTCATCCAGGGCATAATATCAACAATCCAATCCGGTAGCGACCTCAACATGTATTTGAGAAATGTCGTCGAAAAGTACATGCAACTGGACCTAATGGAGAGAAAGAAGAGTTTAGAATCTCTTGCAGTGGTTGCGGAAATGTTTGTCATATCCGTTATAGCGATGCCTTTGTTCCTGGTAATAATCATATCAACGATGAGTTTGACATCAAGCGGTGGCGCCATTCCTTTCAATTTCATCTATCTCCTGTCTTTCTTTATACTGCCCGCGGCATATTTTGGTTTTTACATGCTAATGAAATCCGTGTCGGTGGAGGTATGACGGGAAAAATCGTGATGAGGAGAAAAAAATACAATGTAAAAAGAGTGTACAAGCAGGGTAGACAGGATTTACCGGTGATACTCATAAGTGTGTTTCCCAGTGTGGCTTTCTGCGTTATAGCTATCATGATATTACTCGGCAAGCTGGATTTTCCATTGGATAATGCCGTGGATTTTATACTCGTAGCCATACTCTCTTCCCTTGGCCCAATAGGTTTTTACAATTACTACCATCTCAGGAGGAAGAGGAAAATAGAAGAGAGGCTTCCAGATTTTCTCAGGGAGATAGGTAGCTCAACGGCCTCCGGGATGACGGTTTTCGACGCCATAAAAGCAGCTTCCAAGAGAGATTATGGGCCTCTAAGCAAAGAGATAAGGGTAATGAATGCACAGCTCTCCTGGGGCATATCGATCAAAGAGGCTTTGATTAATTTTTCCAAGAGGTTAAAATCACCTCCCGTGGAGAGGGCCGTGCTCACCATCAATCAGGCGCTCGATATGGGTGGCAACACCTCCGATACATTCTATGCGGCAGCCAGAGAGATAGACCAGATAAAACTCGTGGAGCAACAAAGGCGATCGGAGATGGGGATGTACAGCATCGTCATACTCATCAGTTTCTTCGTTTTTCTAGCTGTCATTCTTATAATAAATCAAACCATTTTTGCCGAATTTTTCAAACTCCAGAAGGAGGTAAGCGGCGCCGGCGTGGGCGGATTATCGCTGGGGAATATCGATAGAGATACGCTGAGATACGCTTTTTTCTCTTTCACATTTGTTCAGAGTATTGGCGCGGGATTGCTCAGCGGATTCATGATGGATGGGAAGATTTCCTCCGGTGTAAGATACAGTTTTATCCTTCTGCTTACGTCATTTATAATTTTGAGGCTTCTCATGTAGTTAAAGCGAAGTCCCCAGTTCCGGACTCTTACAGATGGATAGCCATCTATCTTCTTTGACAAATGCATCGTTTTCCACAAAATCCTTTACAAAATTGCAATTCGATTTTATAAATAAACCGTCAACATCGAAATTAAAAGTAAAGAGTTTTATGCAAAACAGCAAAATTGACAGAATCTTTATATACCGGAATTGGTAGAGTTATATATGAGGAGGGGTAAAAATTCGGTGCATAGGTAGGGATAGGCATGCGGTTACATCCCACACCATAGATACTGTTCTACTCCTGAGTATAGCAGTAGCTGCCTTCGCCATAGTATCGCTCAATATTCTGCCCCTGCCTCTCCCGCCGGCCGGCCCCCATACAGAACTTTCCGCTTACATAAGGGGAAACCATTTCTTCATAGAACACATGGGTGGAGATGCTCTGAATTACAGCAGAATCAAGTTGATCGTCAAAATCGGGGATGAATATCGGTCAAAACCTCCCCTCATCGAGATAAATGGCAATGGTCTGTGGGAATGCGGAGAGTATGTCCGTTACCCGTACAGCGGTAACCTCACGATCAGCGTAATGATAGTGGATGAGGATAGCAACACCATCCTTCTGCACGGAAAACTGGAGAGAGGAATTACCGAATGGATAGGTGCTGTTCCGCCCCTCCTCGTTTCAACCCTCAGAACGAACAGCGATGATGAAGACCTGACGTGTTACGCCCTATCTCAGCAGAACTTTGATGCCACAACGTATATCTACAACTGGAAGAAAAACGGGATTTCCATATATGAAGTTCTTCTTCCGTTTGATACTCAGAGCAACAGTGTTTCCAGAGATTACTCGGGAAATGGATACAATGCCACCGTTGACGGTGCGGTTTGGATAGCGGGCGGTAGAGTGGGTGGGGCTTACAGCTTTGATGGTAACGGCGGCGGACTGGTCTGTCCATTACCATCGATATTCAATGACTGGAATAACAGCTTCACCATCACTTTCTGGATGTACAGTATGGACATAGAATCAGACAATACCAGGAGATGTTTATGTGAAGTATATGTGGATCAAAACGATTCTCTTCAGATATTCCAGTACAACTCCTCTCTGCAGATCGGTCTCGAGTTAAATGGCACAAATATAAGTAGGGCAAGCTCTACTCTCAGTAACAACACCTGGTATTTTGTGGCGATCTCGTGGAATGGCAGCAATCTCACCATCTACATTAACGGCACAAGATGCCCATCGATTCCGGGAGATACGAATTATCAGAATGGAAACACTTCATCGCTGACGATAGGTTACAGGAGCGACGGGAGTAATGTCTTTTACGGCTATATAGACGAGTTTTACATCTACCGTTACGCGAGGTCGCCCCATCAGATATATCAGGACTACCTGGACATGAGAAATGGTTCGAGTGATCACAGGACGCTTGTTGCGGATGAGACATCCATAGGAGATTCCTGGTCGTGCACCATAACACCAAATGATTCCACCAGAGATGCGGATTCCGTCGATTCCAACGTGATTGTAATCACCGCGTACGGGGGTGGTACGACATGAAATACCTCTATCACTTTCTGTTATTATTCATGGTGATAACATTCACGGCGATATTCGCGTATCACGCCAGGGCGGTGTATTCATACAGTGGAGCGGACATAGCAATGGCGATACTTCACGACCCATCAACCCTTATATCATCCTACTATGAAGACACCGATCCCACGGGTCAGTTCAGGCAAAGAAAGATACTGAGCTCTCTCGGCATCCTCTCCCCAACCGATGGAGATACTTTCGCCATACTCAGTACGGGTATAGCTGGAGCAACCCCTGCAACAACAAACTCAGAAGACCCCGGTAGCGAGGCTGGAACACACTTTGGACCTCACACCCCGCCTCCGGGAGAAACCACCGACTACGCGAAACTGATACTTAACCTGTCCGTTCCTCCGGGTATGCATAACGTTTCCATCGATCTCCAGTTCTTCAGCGCCGAATATCCCGATTACGTTGGCACGATCTATAATGATAAGGTAAACATAACCGTGATATCCCCATCCAAAGGTATCAAATATTATCAGTTTGATGTTAATAGCGGAGATTTTGTACTGAAATCCAGAGACATCCCGGGAACGGGTTTCGATTTGTTTGCGGTCAGGCACACATCGAGTGGATGGGTACCCACGTCTCCAAGTGGTATAAACTATGAAACGACAACTCCGTACTGGAGCGAGGATGCCGGCGCCAGCGCCCTGATAACAAGGGTATTTCCGGTTTCCCCGAACGAGAACATAACGATCATCATCAGGATTCAGGATACCGGTGACAATATCGTTGACAGTGCCGTCTTCATAGACAACATAAGATTCTCGGGATACGGATATCCCGAAATTAAAGCGTTAAAAACCTACCAAGATGTAAATGGTGGATCGGTACAGCCGGGAGATACAGTAAAATATACGATCACGTTGAGCAACATAGGTAACGTATCTCATCCAAACAATCCGGGATATGAATTTGAGGATATAATACCCCAGAATACATCATTTGTCCACGGCTCTCTCCATTGCAGTTCCGGAAGTTGCTCGTATCTGTCAAGCGAAAATAAAATTGTATGGGATGGCGAACTGCCGGCGGAGAGCAGTGTTTTGATAACCTACGAGGTCACCGTATCATCGAGTTTGACCAAGACCACGGTCATATCTAACCAGGGTGTGGTTTACTGGGACAAAAATGAAGATGGCATAAATGAGGAAACAGAACTAACGGATGACCCGAATGTGGATGATGGTATCGATTTGGATGGAGATGGAAATACGTGGGATGATGACCCGACGGTATTTCTCGTTGTGTTGGGTGATAATATCACCCTGCATGAAAATTTCTCGGACGATACCCCCTACTCTACGGCAACCCAGGACTTCAACAACATAACGTGGTTGAGTACAAGTTATCTTGATGAAAAGGGATTCTTTGGAGTCGTTGGAGGGTACTATTATTCGACATCAAACTCTTTCAAGGTTCAGCTTAGATCAGATTCCGGCTCACAGTACTGGAATTACAGTTTCAATCCAATATCCTCGGAGATGAACCTCACTTCATGGGAGGTGTACTTCGCATGCGGAAACAGCAGTGAAGCATCGGATCTCATACTCTCCTTCAGGTCATCATCCGGGAATGAGATACTGAGACTGAAATTCGATTTTGAAAGTACATCCTCGGAAAACATCACAGATAGCTATGCGCCCTGCCTTTACTACCTGAATAAACTGGGTGAGTGGGTGAAGATATCGACAGACTATCCGGGTGGATATCTATACAACGGCTGGTACAAACTGGTTATCAGCAAGAACGGAACAAAGGTAGAGTATGCTCTCTACAGAAACGAGGTGATGACCGACAGCAAAAGCGATGACTATCTGGATTCTGACCTCTCTTCTCTATCAAGAATAGTATGGTGCTCGACAAAAAATCCCGTAGTGTGTCCCATCTTTTTCTTTGATGAGCATACCATAACTTTTTCGTGATCATTCTCTTATTCCGTAGAACGTTTTGATTTTTATTAGATAGTTCTCCATCTCCTGATCCCATTCGTTGTAGATATTTTGCAGCGTGCTAAATTTCTGTAACTCCGCATCTGCCCGATCGGCGGCTCCGCTGAGTAGATAGATAGATGCGTTGTTGAGGCACATGCTCATGAGTTTTCCCGTTTTTGTCAGATTCAGGGCAGAGTTTGTATAGTTTATGTAGTATTCGAGAATTTTCTCGTAGTTTTTCACCGTAAAATTCTTGGAAATTATCAGATAAACCCGTGCCTTACCAAAGATTGCATTCGCTCTCCCGAAATAATATACAGCTTTTGAGGAAGATGTGTTCATCTCCCTGTATTCCTCCTCCTTCATCCAGAAGAGAGATTTATCGAGGTTGAGCCTGCCCCTCTCAAGGTTATATCTGGCAATATCGAGATACGTGAGGGCCTTTGATAAATTCTCACCAAATTTTTCTGCCTGGGTGGATATATTTTCTATCTTATACTCGTATATGATCTGAACCTCTTTCATTTTCAGAGAACTCTGGTAACTCGCAACCATGTAGCTCACTACCGCGGCAGACAAAATGAGAATAATGACTCCGCCGATCAGTAGCATGTTTTCTTTGCCATCTCTCCTCATACGGCCACACAAATGGAGATGTGTATTTATAAAGATTTGTGGACGACGATGCTCTATCGATCGAGGATTGGTTAAAGGAATGAGGGATTCTAAAGGGTATCGGTTCTAAATAAGCGAGATATCCATTGGCTTCATGTGAGCTGGTCCTGGGTGATGATCCTGATCTGGGTTGGTCTCTTTATGATATTTCCCATCTTTATCCCCACTATTACCTTGGCACCCTTATCACACGCTATATCAAGTAACCGTTGTGTAATAATGCCATCAAAGACGACCGCGTGCACATTCTCCGCCTTTTTCAGTTCATCGGTAAGCTCTCTCACGGGTATCCTCTTTATTTCATTCCCTTTCTGGTCGAGTAGGGAGGCTTTGAGGGTTCCACCGATCTCTTCGAGTATCTTCTTGTACATTTTCTGTTCATCTGACAAGACGAATTTCTCTTTCTCCTTCTTCGTGGCCTTTTCCTCGACGGGGGGCGCGGGTGTATGTCTCTCTTTCTTCTTCAACTCTATATTGTACATATCGGCATACTGCTCCGCCGGTATCTTGTTCTTCAGCGCCTTCATTATCAGTTTGTATGGCAACTCTTCAACCTCTCTGGTTGGAGGAGCCCTCGCAACAAAATCTATCTCGGCAACCTGAAGGAGTTCCCTGAGTATTAATTCTCCACCCCTGTCTCCATCAACAAACGCAGTAGTTATCTTCTCCTTGGAGAGGTCTATGATTGTTTTCGGAACACTTGTTCCTTCCACCGCTATTGCATTCCTGATTCCGTGCTTCAGAAGATTGAGAACATCTCTCCTTCCTTCCACCACTATTATCGAGTCGCTCTTGTCGATATCTGGACCGGCAGGACATCTATCTGGACCATACGCTATGATTTCCTCTGCCTGCACCGCCTGGCGCACGCTCTCGGTGATGCTTTCTCCTTCTTCCCTGCTTTCCTCCATCAGTTCCGCCAGTAACTCTTTCGCTCTCTCTATCACCCTCTTCCTCTTTGCGACCCTGACGTCCTCTATCCTCTCTATGGTTATCTTCGCCTTGCATGGTCCAACTCTATCAACGCTCTCGAGAGCGGCTGCAAGAATAGCGGTCTCCACTTTATCTAAGGATGTTGGGAGATAGATCGTACCTTCGCTCTTTCCATTTTTCTGCTCTATCTCTACTTCTATTCTTCCCACTCTGGCTGATTTCTGAAGGTCTCTCAGGTCAAGTTCTTCTCCGAGCAATCCTTCTGTCTGACCAAATATAGCTCCTATAACATCGGGTTTCTCAACTATACCTTCCGCCTTTATGTGAGCCTTAATCATATATTTCGTTGTTGAGGGGTCCATCACCATATACTTGCACCTCCTGAATAGCACTTCAAGAAACTCGACCTCTGTCAGACCCGGAAATCCACAGGTGAGTTGGGTGAAGGGTTGAATCTGACAGGGTGAGTCTCATGAAGTGCTATTTCCAAATTATAAAACAATAACTGCAATATTTAAAACTTATTGTTCTATTCACAACAGGATGAAAGAGAAGATATTTATCGGCGTAGCATGGCCATACGCAAACGGTTCTCTCCATCTTGGTCATCTTGCAGGTTGTTACCTTCCAGCAGACATATTCGCAAGATTTTGCAGGATGAATGGAAAAGATGTGCTCATGGTCTCTGGCAGTGATGAGCATGGTACTCCGATAACGATTACCGCAGAGAAAGAAGGAGTCTCACCGCAAGAGATAGCGGATAGATTTCATAAAGAGCATAAAGAGAATATGGAGCAGCTCGGAATCTCCTTTGACCTTTTCACGAGAACATCCGGAGATTTTCATAAGAATGTTGTTAAAGATGTTGTGAGAAAACTTTACGAGAAAGGCTTTATTTATGA
>CAYSPA010000045.1:0-9860 GCA_964432835.1 uncultured Thermoplasmatales archaeon
GAACGACGATGAAAATCGAGGCAATTCTCATCATCACTGAATTATTATGACTTGAATCGATAAAAAATTTTGGTTGGGGGTGGTTTGGTATAAACTGAGGAAGCAGAAACAATCCAGGGTGGAAGTGTCGGTTCCGCACTACTGTATTGGCTGAAGAGCTCCCTACCTTATCTTTTTATTTTTGTGTAAGTTTTTGCTTTGTGTATTTCTGGAATGATGGTCACGGGGGAAATCCACAAATCGTTCAACACATCCGACTTCCGATAGAAAAATAAAAATGACTAACTTTATTCATACATGATGAACCCCACTGAAAAATATCTCATGCTGATGTTCGCGATAAAAAGAGAGGGTAAATTGATAGATTTTGACCATATAAAGGAAAAGACCGATAGAGATCTGAAAATCAATGAGGAGTCAACAAGAAAAGCTCTTGACTCTCTGATAGATAAAGGTTTTATTCTGAAGAAAGGAGATTTATATACCATTTCAGCAAAAGGGAGGCAACTGTTTTCAGAGAGCTTTAAAGAATGGAAAGAGGATCTGTTGAAGATAAACAAAACATGGACAACGGTCTACGAAGCCCTCAATTACTATGATAGAGTTGCAGATGTTGTTTTGAAATACTGTAAGGATAGACATGTCGGTTTTTACTGTACATTCACCCAGCAGCACTTTTTCAGGAGGCAGTTCAAAGGGAGGTATATAACCTTGAATAACAAGGAGGATCTCATGAATTTTGTTCAGATGTTCTGCATAGATGTGATACCATGTGTTCATAGGATAGGTTTCGACAGACCCGACTGGCTGGTTATCGATCTGGATGCCGGGGCAAAGGTGGGATTTGACAAGGTGAAAGAGGTTGCGAGAGTTTGCTATGATGTCATGGAAAAGCTAGATTTGAAACCAGCGATGAAGTTTTCCGGATCAAGAGGTATACAGTTATGGAGTCTACTGAAAGAATTTGAAATCCCACCGGAGTGGAATCCTTTGCCCATGCTCAGGGAGAGAAGGAAGAGGAATTATTTCTCTATATTTGTTGATTTGGTGAGATTGGTACAACACGAGGTTGATCAGGAAATACCTGGACTGACGACTTCGATAGTGTGTAAGAAGGAAGAGAGGGAGGATAAAATACTGATAGACTGGTCCTGTCTCAAGCCAAATGGTCTTGTGAGGTCTCCATATGGTATACATCACAAGACGGGTCTCGTTTCGCTACCCCTGAAGCCCGATGAACTTGACGATTTCTCACCCGAGGATGCTGAGCCGGGGAAAGTCTTGGAGAGATTTGGAGAAAAAGGAGATGAATTCGAGCTCAAAGAGAGCGATCCCAGTAAAGCCATCAAGCATTTGCTCGAGAGCAGGAATGATATAGCAAGAACAGGGCAGAGTGTCTGAGCGATGGAAGAAATTCGATTTTGACAGAACAATTCCCAAACCTTTAATATCCACAATACCTTCTCTTCTGGGGGAGAACATGGAGAAAGGAGAGTATTGGGATCCAAAGATAGAGACGATGCCTCTTAAAGAGTTAAGAGAACTTCAGTTGAAAAGGCTGAAATGGGTTGTGAAGCATGCATACGAGAACAACAAATTTTATCATGAAAGGTTCAAAGAAGCTGGTGTAAAACCGGAAGATATCAAAACACTTGAAGATATCAGAAAACTCCCGTTCCTCACAAAGCAGGATCTGAGAGATTACTATCCGTTTGGTCTGATATGCGTAGAAATGGATGAAATCGTAGAGATTCACGCATCATCCGGAACTACGGGAAAGCCCGTAGTGGGAGCCTACACAAGGCATGACTTAGAAGTATGGACCGAAGTCATGGCTCGATCTCTTTGGGCAAACGGTCTCAGGAGAGATGACATTCTCCAGAATGCCTATGGATATGGTCTCTTCACCGGTGCACATGGCTTCGAAAAGGGAGCACAGCGTATAGGAGCAATGGTCATACCCATAAGTTCAGGTAACACAAAGAGGCAGATAACCATGATGAAAGACCTCGGTAGCACAGCAATAGCCTGTACTCCATCCTACTCCCTCTACATGGCTGAGGTCGCCGAGGAGATGGGTTTTGATCCCAAGGAGGATTTCAATCTAAGATTGGGTCTCTTCGGAGCAGAAGCATGGAGCGACGAGATGAGAAAATCCATAGAGGAGAGATGGGGAATAGTAGCGCATGAGCACTATGGTTTAACCGAAATAATAGGTCCTGGCGTCGTATCTGAATGCAAAGAGAAAAAACTCCACATAAATGCTGATCATTTCCTTCCAGAGATCATAGATCCAGAAACAGGCGAACCCCTCGAGCCGGGCGAAGAAGGCGAACTCGTCTTTACAACGCTCACAAAAGAAGCATTTCCCGCTATAAGATTCAGAACCAGAGACCTCGCAATATACTATGAAGATCCTTGCGAGTGTGGAAGAACCTTGCCAATTCAATCAAGGATAAAGGGGAGAAGCGATGACATGATGAAGGTGAAGGGAGTTATTGTTTTCCCATCTCAGATAGAGGCTGCTCTTCTCAAAGTTCCGGGATTGAGCGAGAACTATCAGCTGGTGAAGGAAAAGAAGGGGTCAATGGTTACATTGAGCGTGGAGGTGGAAGCAACCGAAGAGAGATACAAAGAAGGAAAACTCGATGAGCTGGAAAAGAAGGCAGAAGAAGAAATATACGCGATACTCAATCTCAAGGTTCCCGTTAAGGTTCTGCCACCGAAAACGATACCGAGAAGTACGGGAAAGGCAAAAAGAGTGATAGAAAGAGAGGTCTAGATATCTTTTGTCTCCTATTTCCTCTTTACTATGCCCCACAGTATGGTGAATATCACCAGATAAGCGAGGAGGAGAATAAACGCATTATTGAGGGATTGGTCCGCAACTTTACCAATCGCTACAGGAAGAATAGCACCACCGACGTTGCTCACAGATATATACAAACTCGCCGCTATCCCAACGTTCTTTTCATTCACCCCTTTTTCAGTTTCCTGACAGTGCAATGCCACCGGCCACGTCGCCTGGAGGCATACGCCGAACAGGAATGATATGAGCAGATATATTGCAAATGGTGGATTTACCCTAAAAACCAGCCAGAGTATAACTCCAAGTATCGCTATGAGTAGAGAAGATCTCTTTACACCGTACTTATTTGCCACATATGGAAAAGCAAATGCGCCCAGAGCAGAACCGAAGAGCATTGCACTGATTATGTTTCCTCCCTGGACCTCGCTCATGCCGGAGTTTATTGCTATCTTGGGCAGCAGAGCAGATGCCGACAGTGTGGAACCAACGATAAAGAAACCTATGAGAGAGTAAAGGATGGCATTTTTTGATGAGAAGACTCCTCTGAAACCTTCTATGATACCTACGCTCTCTTTCTCCGCCTTTTCCCTATCCTTGCCAAAGATGAGGTAAAGCAGGAGGGCTATCAGTGAAAGCACAGCAAACGAGGTGTAAACCGCATTCAGACCATAGATGTTTTTGATATAAGGTGAAAGCAAGGATGCTGTACCGAAACCTATGAACAGACCGGAACTGACAACACCTATAGCTAAAGATGCTTTTTCTTTGAACCACTGTATCATCTGCGGAGCTAAAGCAACGAGAATCCAAGCAAGACCAAATCCAGCGATTGATGTCGCAAGGAGTATCTTGGGATAACTATCGTTGAGCCATATTCTACCAGCGAATCCAATAACCATGAGCAGTGCCCCTATGAGAACAGAATATCTGGGCCCCTTTTTGTCAACGATTCTCCCTGCAGGCCACGCAAAAAAGACCACAAACAAACCTATTATAGATAGCAGAAGGTGAGACTCAGCCCCACCTATTCCATACATTGATTCCAGGTCCTTGAGCAGTGGAGCAACCGCGAACCAGTTCAATCCATATGAGAATATCAGTAGCCAGAATACACCTGCAACCACCCAACCGTACATCTCGGACCTTCTCCTCTCCACCATCACACTGTGTAAAAAGGGAAAAGTATTAAAGTTGTTCGGTTTCGTTTGAAGGAGATTTCTCACCCTGGGTATCCACCAATCTTGAGAGACGGGTCTCCGAGCAGAATCCACTCCTGAACAACTTTAGCGTCTATCGATGAATCCGCGCCCGCCGGCGTGTTCCAGTCGATGGGATACTCGTTGAGATAGGCGGTTATCGCCTTTGCCCACACCTCTCCCAAATACATAAGATCAGATCCGCACCGCAAAGAATTTATCCCTAATAGGTATTCATCCTCAGGAGATGGAAATGAATCCGTTTCTTAATCCGTTGTTCACTATCAGGTCAGCTGGAAAATTATTGGCAGATGAATACAGGATTATGAAGTGGAATCGTGAGAAGCTGGAAGCATACCAATCCAAGAAGCTTAGGGATATCATCAGATATGCTTTTAGAGTGCCTGTATACAGAACGAAGTTCGAGGAAAATGGTCTACGTGTTGATGATATAAACTCGGTGAAGGATATCGAAAAAGTGCCCGTGACCACAAGGGATGACCTGAGGAGGGGTTACCCCGATGGTATTATCCCATATGACTTCGATAAGAGAAAGGGAAAAATTGTAACCACTGGCGGGTCCACGGGTAAACCGCTTTCCGTTTATGTTGACTGGCAAACCATTGTGAAAAGTTATGGTACAGTCTTTGCCATGCTGAGAGCAAATGGTCTCAACTGGAAAAAACTCAGAATGGCATGTATAGGCAATTTCAACCCATACAGGGCTGATCAAGAATACATCTCAGGAGTATACAGAGCCATAAGGGTCTTACCCCTAGCAAAAAAGATTAAATTGCTAAGGATAGAATCACATCCTCTGGAGTTATTAGAAGAACTTGATAAATTTAGACCAGATTATATTGCTACATACGGCGGTGTTCTCCTCAGTATGGCCTACTGGATAAGAAAAGGGTACGGCAAAAATATTAAACCCAAATTGCTGACCACAAGTGGAGCAATGCTGGACAATTACACCAGAAGATATGTGGAGGACACCTTCGGATGTAGAATAGTAGACGCTTATTCCTGTGTAGAAACGGGTTGCAATATTGCTTTTCAGTGTAAGGAGGGTAGGTATCACGTGCACTCCGACTTTGTTTTGGTCGAGGCGCTTGATAAGGATTTTAAACCTCTCCCCCCAGGGAAGAGAGGAAGGATATGCGTTACTCGACTCTATGGAGGAGGTACACCGATTGTTAGATATTCCGGTCTGGATGATTGGATAATCCTTTCCGATGATGAGTGCAGTTGTGGTATAGAAACACCTATTATAGATAAAATAGAAGGGAGGATATCAAGAGATATAGTACTACCTGGAGGGAGAGTGTATCCATCTGGAGCATTTACGTTGGTTGCGGATGTCCTTCACGAACTGGGAACTTTTAAAATCAAACGTTTTCAAGTTGTACAGAGAAGGATAGACAAATTAGAGATACTCCTCGTGGTTGATGAGGATATGAGAGATGTTGGCCCTCCGCTCGATGTGATTTTCAAGAAAGTAAAGGAAGCTTACCAGAGAAAGGTGGGGGATGATGTGGAAATTGAAGTTAAAGAGGTGAAAGAGATAAAAGATGACCCAAAGACCGGTAAACCCGCACCCCTCGTGGTCTCGTACGTTAAAGCAGACAAGGGTATCGAGGAATAGTTTAATGGTGAGTATTTGAAAGTGGGAGACAACGCCTCATTACCGCTTATCTTTGTTTCAATTTGGGTATCCACCGATCTTGAGAGACGGGTCTCCGAGCAGAATCCACTCCTGAACAACTTTAGCGTCTATCGATGAATCCGCGCCCGCCGGCGTGTTCCAGTCGATGGGATACTCGTTGAGATAGGCGGTTATCGCCTTTGCCCACACCTCTCCCAGTATGTCCGTGCCATTCTTACCGTATTCCCAGAAAAATCTTGCATCCAGATAATCTGACGCCCCTTCAAAAGATTCCTTATCTTCTTTGGTCATTCCAAGACCGGTGTTTCCAACTGCAGCGATCGCTCCACCAAATGGCAAACTGACAAGTTTCCAGCTCCAGCATTCAATCGGATAATCCAGCCTCAGGAATAAAGACTCCCTGGGATGTATGAGCAAATTGAGAGGTGTAACGTCTATCTGGCTGTTGTGGCATCCCGAAACCAGACATATCGGTAATTTGTAGAAGTTGTGCAATCTCCACATATTGTAGATCGAGAGGCCTTTTACCCATGTCTCAGGGTCATTTGGTGGATGCGTTGCCCATGTCATTGGACTGCCATGACCTTCAAAGAAAATAAAACCACATCCCCTGTTTATCGCCCTTATAACGTCTTTGGGTCCCGTAAATGAGCCATCAGATGTCCATAACTTCACAACCTCGAATTCACTCATGTTCTGTATAGCCTTCATAGTGTTTATTTCGCCCTCGTTTCCGACCCATCTCGGATTAAGACATTCCGGATAGGTGTCACCTGCAACGACCACGAACCTTTTGAACCACTCAGAGTTGTAGGTTCTGGTTTCGTATTTAATTATCTTGTCAACCATTATCCTAACTTCTCGCACATTCCTGCACGCCAGCCTGCCGACGCAGACATCGGGATAGAGATCTATGTTTTTATCCTCCGCTTCATCTCCTATCCACTCTCCATATATCCCATCGTTGTCGGTATCCCAAGATGAAAAACTCCCATTCTCGTCATAGATGTCTGCATAGTATAGTTCCGATACAAACTTTGGCTCGGGAAAATCGGGGTAGTTATTCGAGTTGTAGACATACCTTATAGGTATCTTACGATAGTCCCCCACGAGGAGAACATATTTTATTCCCCATATATCTTTGGCAAACTTGATAAAGTATTTCAGTTTCTCTGCCTTATCCCTTCCATACCAGAACATCTGGTCATAGACCTCCTCTATGCTAACGAGTTTTGTCTTTATTCCATGTTTTGTCTTGTGCTCCACAAGAGGTTCGAGAGCTTTACAGAACTCGTGAGGAGCCACTATCAGGAGATGATAGACGATCCCATCTTTGGCTGATGTTTCCGCATAGAGGATCGTGGGAAAGACGAGTATTATAAGCGAACAAACGACTAACAGTTTACTTCCTCTCATTGGTAGATTATATCGATTTTTTATCATAAAATATTTTTGTTCATTTGAGCGATAGCTTACCCGGGGTGAACTGCAGGGGCGCCCTGCCGGTTTAGAGTTGATGGAGCGCTGACATTTCCCTATGACACAATCATAATATTTTTAAATGATTCCTATATTCTCCCATCCATCCTCGAAACAATCATGAATTGGAGGCTCCAATTTGCATTACACGAGGTTTGAAAAAGCGAGAATAATAGGTGCCAGAGCCCTACAAATCTCAATGGGAGCACCCATTCTCATAAGAGTATCGAAGAAGGTGGTGGATCCGGTTCAAATAGCGATGCTCGAGTTTGAGGCGGGGGCGATCCCCATAACGGTTATAAGAGAATCTGATATAAGACCAAGGATTGAATGGGAGTGATTTGAATGGAACAAAAGGAACAGAAAATAGAAGAGCAGATGCTTGTACCGGAAGATGTATACCTGACCTCTGGAGTTCATATAGGTACAAGACAGAAAACCGCATCGATGATGCAGTTCATCTACAAGGTGAGGAGCGACGGTTTATACATTATTGATATTAAAAAGACGGATCAGAGACTCAAGTATGCGGCGAAATTTTTGGCCAAGTATGAACCCGAGAATATCCTGGTCGTCTCGGCGAGACAGTACGGTCAGAAACCCATCCAAGAGTTTGCTAAGCACACGGGAGCTATCGCCATACCCGGCAGATTTTTGCCTGGAACCCTTACAAACCCCAATGTCCATTCCTATGTTGAGCCAGATGTTGTTGTAATAACAGACCCTCTTATGGACAACCAAGCTCTCATCGAGGCAAAAAATGTAAACATACCATGTGTTGCCCTTTGTGACACCAATAACGAGTTGAGATACGTTGATCTCGCCATACCGGCAAACAACAAGGGGAGAAGGGCTCTCGCCCTCATATACTGGTTACTGGCAAGGGAGTTACTGAAAGAGAAGGGTAAAATTAAAGAATACTCAGAGTTTACACCAAAAGTGGAGGACTTTGAGACGGAACTATAACAGCATGGACAGAAAGGTGTATTACTCCTTTCACGATATTCCTTTTTCAGTGGATGCTGGACGTTACTATAGAAACAAATCTTTTAGCACCAGCAGAACGGAGATAGTCCATCTGGTTATATCGATATTCACCTTATCCGTGGCTTTTGCTTTCGCAATTGCTGGAGGTATCACGGGCCTCTATTACTCTAAAGATCCAATCATGAAGCTTCTCTACTCGTTTGTCTTTTCCCTCGCCGCTATACTCACCGGTTTTTTCTTCCATGAGATGTCTCACAAATACACGGCAATGAGGTACGGTCTCTGGGCGGAGTACAGAATGTATCCCATTGGTTTGATGATTGCCCTGCTTTTTGGTGTGCTACTTGGGTACACAATCGCTGCACCGGGCGCCGTGAACGTATCAGGGGGAGCGAGAAGATTTGAGATCGGCAGGGTTGCGGCAGCGGGACCGATGGCGAACATAGTGATAGGCTCTCTGTTCCTCCCGTTATACATAGAGATTGGTATGGACAGTGTGTATGGGGCTATGCTGGGATTCGTTGCCATGATAAACATCTTCCTGGCCTTCTTCAACCTCATCCCGTTTGGTCCCCTCGATGGAAGGAAAATAATAATGTGGAACTCCGCCGTGTGGGCTGGCATGTTTACGGTTTCTCTTTTTCTGCTCGTGATAATAATAAATATGGGGATAATTATACCCGGCTTTTAGCCCTATTGATAACCTCCTGGTGCAGATTATTTCCATGTGCATCTATCGATACCACAAGTGGACCGAATCTCTCAACTTCAAAAACCCATAGAGCCTCGGGTATGCCCATATCAAGCCAGAAAACATCCTTAACTTTTTTGATGGATCTGGCTGCAAGCAGAGATGCCCCTCCGGTAAAACTGCAATACACCGCCCCATACTCCATGCAAGCCCCTGTCGTTTTTTCTCCCATTCCTCCTTTCCCCACGATCATCCTTACCCCTGTACATTTTATAAAATCCGCTTCCATATCCTCCAGCCTGTAACTGGTCGTTGGTCCCGCAGATAGAATTACCCACTCGTCTCCCACCTTTTTTGCAACGGGGCCACAGTGATAGAGAACAAGTCCCCTCATATCCACGGGGATATCTCCGCAATTTGATAACACTCTTTTATGGGCTCCATCTCTGGCTGTAACCAGCGTTCCCGATACATAAATTATATCTCCCGTTCTCAGCCTGCGTATATCTTGCTCACTCAGAGGAGTTTTTAAATCCAATTCGCATCACCATCTTCACTTATAACAACACATGCCCTTCTGTTTGCCCAGCATTGCACCGAGATGGCGACGGGAAAGCTCGCGGGATGTCTGGACGCATACTCTATATGTACATCCAGAGCGGTAACATCCCCTCCAAGTCCCATCGGCCCTATTCCCGTTTCATTTACTCTTTTCAGGATTTTCTTTTCGAGGTCGGCCACAACTTTGTTCCGATTTCTCTCGCCGATTTTTCTCAACAAAGATCTCTTTGCCAGTTTCATCGCTATGTCCGCGCCGCCGCCGATGCCTATGCCCAGAACCACGGGAGGACAGGGTTTACCTCCGCATTCGATAACGTGATTAACAACAAAATTTTCTATTTCATCCACACCATCAGAGGGATTGAACATCCTCAGCGTTGAGCAGTTCTCACTTCCAGCACCTTTGGGCAAAACGGTTATCCTGCAATCGCTACCCTCGACAAGATTCCATTCTATCCAGGGAATCCTCTC
>CAYSPA010000046.1:0-9278 GCA_964432835.1 uncultured Thermoplasmatales archaeon
CCTTCCTCGCAAGTTCTTCTTGGGTCATGTTGTATCTTGCCCTGTACTCTTTGATTCTTGTTCTCATACTCTCACCACAAGATTGCTACTCCATAGGTCTTCTGCTGTAGAATCCATAGAAGATCAGGTAGAGGATGATGAGAATACATACGGACATGTTCAACGTGTAGCCAATCTCTGAGTATCTTCCTAGACATATAAGAGTTGTACCGACGAGAGCTGTACCCATCCCAAAAACCTGCAAGGTTCTTCTTGATGCCCTCTCGCTTATCCTGTAAATCCTCTCATCTTCAATCACTTCGTCCACCTTCCGTCTGAGCAAATGCAGTATTAGGATTCCTGCGGTCACTGCAATAAATGGAAGCATGAAGTTATGTGTATACACGCTGTAGCCAACGATTGCCCCGATGGCCGCTGTTATTATAGCACCACACATCGCAAACCGCTTTCTATTCATCTTACCACCTCATGTTATATATTTCTAACATTATGTTATGTATACATAACGTCTATTTAAACTTATCTGTGCAATTCGGCGCTCCCTCCCTCGATTCGGTGCTTCGAAATTATTTGTGGATGAGCGAGTCTTCTATCTCGTTATCCATTTTACCGGCGAGCCATCATTTCGGTAGGTAAGATTTTAATAAAAGGGAAATTCTACAGAAGAAAGGATATGAAAGCTCATGCAATATCTCTATCGGTCGCAATCCTTTGCATCATACTCGCGGGCTGCATGGAGGAGGAAAGGCCTATAGAGAACAACAAACCTCTGCACAACATAACGATACCTGACAAGGGAAACTACACCTCAATACAGAGTGCCATAGATGCCGCCAGCGAAGGAGACGCTGTTCTCGTGCCGCCTGGCGAATACAAGGAAATCATATTCATAAACAAATCCATAAAATTGATGGGTCACAATGCCACGATAAAACCCAACCTCACCCAGAAGTACAGTATAGCGATCATAAAGGTGAACGCCGATAACACAGTCATAGAAGGATTTGACATCACCTTTGAAGGTGATGCGAAGGTAGTTCTTGGTATAGATGTTAAGTCAGACCACGTCACCATACAGAACAACACCATATATGGATGCACCTATGGTGTTTACATAGAGACGGAAACAAACGGAACCGTGGTAACTCACAATAACATATTTGATAATCTGTATGGCATTTACGTGTTCGGCGGAAGCGAGAATGCGGTGATTTTCAAAAACAATGTATCCAACAACACCCAGGGTATAAGAGTAAAAGGTGTGAGGAGCAGAATCTTTGAGAATGTGATTTATGGAAACAGTAAGGGAGTGTACATGTGCTGTGGCTCGGCATATAATGTTGTGTATCTGAACAACTTCATTAACAATCAGATAAACGCGCAGGATGATAAACATAAAAATGAGTGGAGCTTCAATGGTACCGGAAACTACTGGTACGACTACACCGGTGCGGATATGGATGGTGATGGTATAGGGGAGACACCATACTACATAAAGGGTTCGGGATACAGGAGAGATAACTTCCCGCTGGTAAATCCTGTGCAAATCCCCGATGCTGGAGTGGTGAAGAGTTGAATCAACTTCCTCCATCCTGCCTTATAATCTTTCCTCCTATCTCTTTACACCTGTGGAGCAGTTTCTCCGCTATTCTTGGATTCATCGAGACATCGAGTTTGATGCTGTTTCCATACTCTATACTTTTTATCCACACTCTATCGAAAATATCGGCTATGAATCTGTGAGAATCCGCGATATTGGGCAGAATCATTTTTACATTTATGGGGGAGGGAAGACATCTCGACATCGCTTCGAGTAATCTGTCTATATTTTTCTTTTCCCTGACCGATATCTCAACGGTCTCCATACCCTCCAACAGGTCCTTAACACTATCTAACTTCGTTTTCAATTCCTCTGGGGATACTTTATCTATTTTATTGAAAACCACAATGACCGGAACATTGGCGCCTATCTCTTTCAATTCGTTCAGACAGGTTTCCAGTTTTTCTCTGACAGTTTTTACATCTTCGCTAACATCCACAACAAGTAGTATCAAATCAGCGACGCTTATCTCCTCGAGAGTGGAATGAAATGCATCGATAACCCATGAGGGTAAATTCCTTATGAATCCTACGGTATCTGTGAGCAGAATAGGCGGAGCAGAACCCTTTTTCAACTTGGATGTTTTTGTCGACAGGGTTGAGAACAGTAACTCTTCAACCTTAACCTTCTCTCCCGTCAGCAGATTGAGGAGGCTGCTTTTTCCCGCGTTGGTGTATCCGGCCAGAGCTATGAGATAAAATCCGGACTCTCTCCTGTGTTTCCTCCTTATCTCTCTGTCTCTCCTTATCTTTTCCAGTTCTAACTTCAGTTTCTTCGTCTGTCTCTTTATCATCTCATAGTAATCGTCAACCTGATACTCTCCTCCTGCCATAAAACCGGGGTGCTCCCCCGCTCTCGCTCTGTGAATCAATTCTCTGACAAAGGGTCTCTCATACCTCAGTTGAGCAAGTTTCACCTGGAGTTTTGCCTCCTTGCTCTGCGCTCTCTTCTCAAAGATGGACAGAATTAAACGCAATCTGTCGTAGACCTCCACGCCAAACTCCTTTTCAAGATTAAACCACTGCGAGGGTTTCAATTCACCATCCACTATAACAAGATCGACATTATTTCCATCATTATCCAGAAACTCCTTTATTTCCTCAACCTTTCCCCTTCCCACGAACGTATTTACATCGGGAATCTCTCTTTTCTGAATAAAAACTCTAACGATCTCATAGTCCAGTGTCTCGGCCAGTGCTTTTATTTCGTCTATATCTTCTGATAACGCTATCAGGATAGCCTTTCTTTTGGCGGTCAAAAACTATCTACCCCCTCTCTTTCTGAACCATCTCAACGTTATATAGAACCTCTGGATGGAGGTGATGAATCCTACAATAGCAAAGTAAATAAGAACCATCTCAAGGAGATTGAAGTCCCGAAATCTGAAATTTACAAAGAAGTGCTGGATAACGGGAAATATCATCAGCAGTACCAGCCTGTCAGCCCTTCCCAATAATCCTTTATATATCCTCTTGTATCCCACCGCCTGCGCCTGCGTCCCCATGTAACTTGTCAGGAGAACCCCTGCTATTGCGAGCACACCCAACCTATCATCGCACCAGTTACTCAGCGACAGACCCACGAGTATGAAAACATCCGAAAATCTGTCTATCGCATGGTCAAGAAAATCCCCTTCCGGTGAACTTTTTCCCTTCATCTTCGCAATCTTGCCATCTATCGCATCCATGAGACCGTTGAGAAACACAAACAGGGAAGCGATGCACAGGAAGTAATTACTGTTCTCATTCTCCGGTGTTGATAGGAAAAAGATAATTCCGGCAATAACGGCAAAGACCAGAGATAGCCATGTCACGAAATTCGGGGAAAGTGAGAGAAACTTCTTTGCGATTACCGTCAGCAAAGGGTCAACATCTTCCCTCAGCTCATCGAGTACCATCATTCATCACCAGATACTCAGACCAGTCTATCTTTCCGGGTCTGTAGTTCTCTTTATCTACCTTCCCTCTTATCAAACCTTCCACGATTTCAGCAACCTCCTCTACACTCCTATCAGTGGTGTCAACCTCAAAAACCTTCCTCATCCCATGAATTTCAACAGCCTCCGATAGTATTACATCCAGAGCTTCTGCCTCCACATTCTCCCTAATTTTCTCTCTCTTCCATCCCTTCTCCTCTAATCTCTTTTCAAGAACATCCGGTCTGCATCTGAGAACGATCACCACATCAGAAAAATCAACATAATGTGAGAGATGACTGTCCAGAATGACATCTCCCTCTATTTTCATCTCTCTCAGATACTTTTTCATCTTGTCTATATCAACGATGTGGGATTCTCTCTTGTCGTCATATCCAAGAACAAAACCCTTATCTATCGCAAGCTTAACCAGATTGATCACTCTGTAATTCCTTTTCTCCAGAATTCCAGCTACCGAACTTTTCCCGACGCCCGGCGTACCGGTTAGTGAGATTATCATACTAATTTGTGATACGCATAGCCATCGAAACCCTCGTGGAAGCAGTAATGAACCTTCTGGTAATCTTTTCTGAATTCCTTTATTTCCTCCCTTATCTTCTTCGGGTCTTCCTTGTCTATCAGCACTCTCTTCATGAAATCTGCTACAACCTCCATCTCACTCTCTTTCATTCCTATTCTTGTCAGTTCTTGGGTTCCCAATCTTATTCCGGAGGGATTCAGAGGATCTTTATCTCCGGGTATCATGTTCATGTTGGTTATGATTCCAGCCCGATAGAGAAGCTGTGAAGCTTCCTTTCCCTTACCCTCACCTATCCTGACCAGAAGTTGATGGGATTTTGTGAAGCCGAGTTTCTCTCCAAAAACATCGAGACCTCTCTCATAGAGCGCCTGACCGAGCTTCTGTGCATTCTTTATAGTCTGTTTTGCATATTCCTTGCCAAATGCGAGATGCTCCGCAAAAGCGATAGCTTTTGCTGCAACATGATGGAGATGATAAGAAGAGGTAACTCCAGGGAACACGCCGAAGTTCAATCTCCTCAAAAACTTCTTGTCCTCTTCTGTGTCTCCTTTGTGGTTTGAGAGTACCACGCCGCCCTGCGGGCCGGGCAAAGTTTTATGGGTTGAGCCGGTCATCACATCTGCTCCTTCTCTGAGTGGGTCTTGGAAATAACCGGCTCCAATAAGGCCGAGAACGTGGGCAGCATCATAAACAACATATGCACCAACATCATGAGCAGCTTCTGCTAACTCTTTAAGCGGGGTTGGGAAGAGAAAAACGGATTGTCCAAACAGAGCGAGTTTTGGCTTCGTTTCTCTTATCACCTTTATCGCTCCATCCACATCGATGTTCATCTCCTCATCTCTGAATGGGTAAAACACGAGATTTATTCCTCTCACTCCTGCGGCGCCCCACTTCCCAAACGAGATGTGAGCGCCATCCGCAGTATCCAGAACCGTCGCCGTTTCTCCTGGTTTAATTAAAGCTTTGAGTACTGCCATGTTTGCCGTGGTTCCCGCTGTAGGTCTCACGTCGGCATACTCGCATCTGAACAGCTTCTTCGCAAGCTCTATAGCTTTGAGCTCAACCTTATCAAAGAACTCACAACCCTCGTAGTACCTGTTTCCGGGGGTTCCTTCTGCATATCTACCATGAAAGTCAGATAGGAGCATCTCCTTGCACAGGGGCGAGAGAATGTTCTCGCTGGCTATCATCGGTAAGGAGTTTGCAAAGAGTTCATTATTCTTTATGGTCTGCTCTCTTACATACAACGCCTCTTTATACCAGTCCATGTTGGTCACCAAATCCAAGAATGCGGGCATAGAATAAAAAAGTGATGATGTGGAGGACCAAATGGCCAGAACACCTTTATACAACCAACTGCAAAAGGTCGTCCGCCCTCTGCCTTTTATAATGATAGCATCGGTGCATTTGGCGTCTAAGCGTTCAACGGACAGACCTTCTTTTCATATACAGGAAGATTGCGAGAACGAGGACTATGATTATTGCAACGAGGATGTATGGAAATGGAGAAGATGGCGACGTTATAATTACATCTGCGCTTTCCTTGAATTCTACGTTTCCCGCCATATCTATTCCGCTGGAGTAAACATAATACGTTTTTCCTTCGGATGCATCAAATGAAATGCTCTCGTTTAGCGGGATCGTAATCTGTCTGAATTCATTGCTCCCCTCCTCGAAAATGGTTATGGTGGTGTAGTTAATGCCACTTCCTTCATCGCTCCCCTGCACCTCGACATATATCTTTCCGTTCTTTAGATGAGCTTTGGCCTCGGTTGATGGCGGGACATCATCGAATATCAGAATAAGCTCATTCGTTTCAACTGGTGGATTATAATCGAAATAAACCTCTGCCTTCTCCCTTATCTCCTCTCCCACCTTGATGCCATCCTTCAGATTCGCTCTGAAGCTTATCCATCCCTCTCCCTCTGGCGGATTTTTGTTGGGTGGAAGGGTTATATCCTTAAAAACGATCTCCACCTTTTCATCTGAAACGTTGAAATACTTTAATTTTTCTGGATGACTTGATGAAACCAGCTTTATACTGCTCGCATTTATATTATCATCTAATGGAACGACAACCCTAATATCGTGTGCCGGTGCGGTAGCGTTTGCCAGGTTTTCAAAATGGATGGTAAAGGTTATTGGTTCGGTGATGTTCCTCACATACTTTGAAGGTGATGAATCGATCGAGTTTGGATCGATGCTCCTGACCAGCTTGAACTGATTGGCTCCTCCTCCAACGAGACTTCCAGCCAAAAGGGCTGCTCCTCCAAACTTTAAGGTTTTCCACAGCGTGGAATACAGATTGTATTCGGCATATCCTCCGGCAGCTGGCGCCCATGTTGCGATCTTACCGGTGGCAAAGTAGTAATGGAACCATCCCGGGTAAATTGTTTTCCCCTCCGCTGCAAGCTCAATTGTCTTTGCGGTGTGATGACCTATACCGAGATACCATCCTCCAAATCTCGGATTTTCAGCGATCTTTATTATGTTTCCATAAACTCCATTGCTGTATCTCGCTTCAAGTCCTATCAGGGTTCTGTACTGCGTGCCCTTCATCCTTGAAAATAGATGCAATGATTCAAATCCAGCTTTCCTTGCCACCGCGCCGGCGGCAGCGCTGGTGATCAAAGCCATTTCTATATTTCCTGCAATCTCTCCTATAACCTTTCCAGCCTGCATGTACTCATTTTTTGCTTTTATATCAACGATTCCAAAAGTTGCTGCCTTGAGAGCTCCTGCTCCAAGTCCCTTTAAACCTTCCCATGCCGTTGGAAGAAACTCCTTATTGAAAAATTCCTTTGCATACCACTTCGTTTTCTCCCATGCTCCTCCCTCCACTGGAAATTCATTGGCTGGTGATGCCTCTGCACTCATTAAGAAGGATGCCAGAAAAGACTTTGAAGACCCTGTGCTCTCTCCATACATCTTTTCGTTAAAGGTATCGTATATCACGCTCCATGCGATGTAATCAGACAGTACCGGATTGACTTCGTATAAATTGAGCAACATCTCAACTTGCTTTTCATAATCGAGCTCGGTGAAATTTTCGAAGAAATCTTTCTCAGCCTGTTTAGAGATGTTCCATGCTTTGTTCAATAATTTATCGACATCCTTGTACTTTGCCTTCAGCTCGTTCCATTCATCCAACGAGAGGGATGCAAACTCCGCAGCGATACATGGAAGATAAGAAGAATTAAACTTGAGTTTGGCATTTTCACCAAAAGCCATGTCTGGAGGAACGGTAAAGTATATGGTTATGCCGGCGCTCTGTCCAGCTTCAAGATAAGTTTTTACCATCTCGACATCGGGTGAGGATGCTATAATCTCTCCTCCTTTAATCTCATCGATACTAACATAATATGGTTTAAAAATCGCCACAAGGAAAACCGCATCCTTTTCTCCGAGGTTTTCGAGGATTAAGCGTTCCACGCTTTTCCTGCCGGGCTCTACCTTGGGGAGGACGCTTCCCCAGATTGTAAGAAGCGGCAATTCTATCGATACATTTGGTTTTGTGAAATTTGTCGCATTTGTAACCTCTTCAGTTAGCCATGGCTCGTATATCAGAGTTCCCTCGTGAATGTATATTCTGTCTCCATCAGACGAATGAAGAATCTCGCCATTTCTTTTAACGTGGGGACCATTTGGAGAGCCCCAGTAATTTAGCTTGGCATCAACAGGAGCGATACAGTCCTTTTCAAGACCTCCATTTTCATATATGTTGCAGTAATGTATGCTGACATTTTCACAATCCTCCTTGAGTTTTATGCTTCCAAGTTTGTTGCCCACTATATTACACCTGATTATTTCCATGGTTGAAGATATTGCGCATATTCCGATATTGTTGTTTTCTATCTGTGTCCTCTCCATCTTTATCTGGCTTCCTTCGGCATACAATCCATATCTCGCTCCACTTATTCTGCTGTTCTCTATGCTTATATCCGCATCTTTTGCATGTATGGCGTATGGGTAAAGAGAGGTTAAATCGTACTCGGAAGATAAGGAATAATAGTAATCTATCTCAACTCCTTCCAGACTGTAATTTCCATCGATGAGGTAGATTGCCGCCGATTCTTCATTAAGATTTTGAGCATTTTGGACAATCTTACAATCCCTTACCTCGGCTTCCATCTTCTCAAGCACCACGCCGTGCCCTCCTATCAGCTTGACGTTATTTGCTATGGCACAATCTAACATTTCAAGATGTCCACCATACCCCTTTATAATCACCGTTGGAACCATACCACCGTGCAATGGAGCGACAAAATTGCAACCCAGTATGGTTACGTTACTGTCCTCAGTTTTCACTCCCCAAACGCTATCATGGAAATAGCACGATGATACGGTAGCTTCGCTATTCTGCAAGATGAGATAACCGCTCTTCGAAAAATCGCAATCATGTATAGCTACATTGCTATTCTTCGCAACTACCGAGCCAACATAAGATAACAATGAATGAAGATATGTATCGCAATTCTCGATACTGCAATTTTCCATCACCAACTTTCCATCGTTTACCTTGAAATGGAAACCAGCATCCTCATTGATCCCTATCAGTATAGAATCATAGATGTACAGAGAGCCACCGTTTACTTCTATCCCATACTCTCCTTCAAATGAACAATTGAACTCTATAATCATGTTCCTTAGGGTTAGATTTCCTCCCTCCTCCACGACTATATTTCTTGATAGGTGAAGCTCCTGATCGCTGTACACTTCCTTTCCCGTTACAACGATATCTCCCGATTCTCCGCCACTGGATAATGGGAAGACGGTGGCGAGAAGAATCAAAACAGTAAAGGCACTAGCTATCTTGCATCTGGAGCTCATGCTCGTATAATTAAAAAATCCTTATTATTAAACTTACGCTTCATGGTACCGCGAAGTCAATTGTGGATGTCCCTCTTATCTATAATGCCATTATGTGGCACACGGCATTTGCAAATGATCTTGAAATACAAGTGTATAAACGACCGGACCAAGTATTCTCATTTTTCGGCTTCATCAACGGTAGTGGCGAGATAGGAGTATACAACCGAAACAGCAATAACACATTGTATCATACAGATGTATCATGGAAGAAGAGAAATGTATAGAGTATACACCTATCGGAATTATACACTCACCATTCAAGGAACCAGAAGGTGTGCCAATCCAGCCATCTGCGAGCAAAGGAGTAGAGGGGTATGTAGAGATATTCCCGGAATTTGTCCCCGGTC
>CAYSPA010000047.1:0-8630 GCA_964432835.1 uncultured Thermoplasmatales archaeon
TCATGTTCTCACATAATAATTCATCTGTTACAATATGGTTTCCTCACCTGGTGCCGCAGGTACTTCGAAATTATTTGTGGATGAATGAAGTTTCTCTCTTGAGGTGTGATATATAATAGCGTGATAACCATAGGGAGTATCCACAATTAACTTCGCAGTACCTGGTTTCTGATAAGTCGTTGAAATCAGACTAAGGTAGGATTGAAAGTTTTCCTCAACAATTTCTCCCAATTTGTATGCCATGTTGAAATCAGACTAAGGTAGGATCATCGAGAGCCCTAAAGTGTTGAAAATCGAATCTGCCCGGAAAACAATTAACGAAAGTTTGAAATTTCACGTCCATCTTCTCTGCAACATGAATGAGGCGGACAGACTCCATCACATCTGCAGGTTCATCTGCGAACTCGGTCATCTCAAGAGAATAAAGCATGAAGGATGGCGCCTCTGTGGCGTCGCAGATCCCGAGAGCGTGGCCGAACACTCCCTGAGAGCCGCTCAAATAGGATACATACTCGCCAGACTCGAGGGATACGAGAAGCCGGAGGAGGTGTGCTCCATCCTCGTTTTTCATGACATAGGCGAGTGCAGGATAGGAGATATCCACAGGGTTGCGAGAAGATACATCGAGGCAGACGAAGAGAGAGCGGTGGAAGAGCAAACCGGAAAACTCGATGACATTGGAAAGGAAATCCTCGAGAAGTGGAAAAGAATGGAAAAACAAAAAGACAGAGCGGGGATAATAGCAAAGGATGCGGACCTCCTTGAGATGGCTTTCACAGCGAAGGAATACATGCAAACCGGTTTCCAGGCGGCTGGCGACTGGATAGAAAAGATATCCGCAAAGCTCCAAACGGATTCGGCGAAGAAACTGATAGAAACCCTGAAAGAACTCAACTGCATCGAGTGGTGGCAGGGTCTGAAGAAACTATGAGCCCCAGGTGTAGGTATCCAGAAGTTCTCCTTCCGCATCTCTGAGATAGGCGGTATCGTGATCGTTGTTCCATATGGGATAATCACTTCCCCAGTATAGCTCATCGTCGGTATTATTCCCCGAACCCGTGCGAATTGTTACCAGTCCTCTGCTTTCCAGAACGAAGTCGGGAAATACGAAGGTGTGATTTGCCTCATCACTCAGGGTATAGCCCGCGAGATTGACGCTGGTATTTCCATTGTTGCTTATGATGACGTACTCATCGTTCAGATTGTATCTGTCATCACCATATGCGTTGTAATGAACATATGCTATGATAACTCCCGTCTCAAGCATGCATGACCAGAGTCCCGTCTTGTTCTCCATCGCCATCCTTTCTATCTCCAGGTATTCTTCTTTCTTCGAGAAATTCCCCTCCACGTAGACCCTGGCATACCCTCTCCTCAGAAGCTCTGCGTTGAAATCCGTTCCGTTGAGCGTGTAAATGTACGCGAGCAACCTTCCATAATATCCGTAAAGTCCCGCCTCCTTATCGAACTGGATGTAGATGGTCTGATTTTCGAGCCAAGACTTCGCGAATTCCTCCGCCTTTTCACCCCACACCGTGAGAGCTTCCGTATCCGTTATGTTGTCGTACTCGTTGATCCTGTTCATATCGGGTCTGGTCTCGGGAGTGTCCACGCCAAGGAGCCTTATTCTGCCGACGCTACCGTTTGGCAGGAGGACATCGATGGTATCCCCATCTATGACATCAACGACCTTCACCTTGTATTTTATGTTGTAAAGTGGAAACATCCTTTCCCGTATGCATCCACCGAGTAGAAACAGAACAACAACCGCAATTACCGCGAATTTCTTCATGCTCCCCGCGCCTCCGGGCGCGAAACTCACTCTATTCCTACGCGGTGTAAACCCTCCCTCGCTCCCTCTCTCCTCCTGATGACGATATCCAGTATGCCGTTTCTGTACGTTGCCCTGGCGGTATCCGGGTCCACCCTGGAGGGTAACTCCAGGGTTTTGTAAAATCCCTCTGCGGAGTTTTTCGCCCTTATCTCGAGTTTGTCTTCCGCGATTCTCAGATCGATATCCTCTTTTCTGATGTTTGGAATCTCCACCGTGACCGCTATCTCCTCGTCACCCTCTATCATATCGACGTGGGGCTCTCTCTCCTCTGGATGTATGGGAAAGGTGTTTTCGATGATTCTGCTGCCGTCTATTCTCTCGAACTTTGGTCTCCCGTTCTCATCCACGGTCAACCTGAATCCCCCGGTGAAGACCCTGTGATGACTCTCTTTTCCCACCATCATGCGTAAAAACTCTTCAGCCATTCTTTCCAGTTCTTTGAAAAAATCTTCGCCAAGGAAATTCCTGAAAAATTCCTCATCGTCGTCTCGATCCGATGGTTTTCTCTTTTTTCTGCCCTTTTTCGGAGAAGTCATGGTATATATCTAATGGTGGAGGTTGGATTTAAATTATTCGGTTCAGTATGGAAAAAATGATATCTCCATAGGTGAACGATATTATCAAACCCGCAAGCAGAGGAACCATGAAGGGTACCTTTGGAGTCACCCATATCCTCCTGAAGCCGAGTTTCTCGAGTTCTTCTATGTGCTCCGTGCAGTCGAAATCTTCTGGAACCAGCACGAGCCTTTTCCTTCCACCATCTACTTTCTCGAGAGGCCATACAAATTTCTTCTTCGCCGTCTCCGTATCCATCTTGTATCCGAAAAGAGCGAAGGGTAGCTCAACCTCTCTCCTCAGGGCATTGTAAATCAGAAAGGCTGGGGGAAACAGTATGAAAACGATTATCGAGTTTGAGAAGACCGTCCAGACGAAGGGCATTATGGAAGGATGCAGTGGTAAGCCCTGGATATCTGGCCAGAACGGAATCAACACGGAGAGAGACATTATAGCCTTCGCATCGGCGCCGCCGAAGAGAAGCCCGATGTAATATAAAACGTATACAACGACCGCGATGACGGGAATGAATAGAAGCTGATACCAGTCGCGAAGCTCTCCGATCAGGTACTGTACGATCAGCAACGCGATGCCGAGAGAGAGGGTCATTATCCAGAGGGTATTTTCAACCATCCTCGTCTTTATATCCGTGTAGCATGCGTATCCGAGGATGATGCATCCCGCCACGAGCCTGATCACATCCAGATAGAGCATTTGAAAGAAAATACGAGAGGAGCATAATTAATCTTTTGTCGTACCCGATGATTAACGTAGAGATATGAAAATTGCAGAGGAAACAAAAAATAAGAAAGAAGAGGAAGAAGATTGCTTAAGAGATGCTCAGAGTCCTTATACCTGTACCGTCCAGGAACCTATCAGCGTGTTCGTTGGCTTGTATACGAGTTTGACTTCCACGTTGAGAGTGCCCGTTCCAACGATCTGTATGTAATCTCCCGCCTTGACATCCCAACCGGTCGCATTTACTGGGTCGATTATCATAGTGTTACCTGCTGAAGTATTGCTACCGATATTGGTAGTGCTGTTAACATAGACTGCACTAAATGTTCCGCTACCGCTCGTTTTGGTCGCTATCAGTTCTATATCCTTCCAGTCGGTTCCAGCTTCTGCACCGGTAATCGTTATGGTGTTTGCGGAGTGGTCAACGATCGCAGATATGGTTGGCGTGTGTTTCGTGGTTCCCGAAATCATACCGCTCACGTAGACGTAGACCGCCGCCGCGATCGCCACAGTTATTGCGACCATCAATATTACACCGATCACTGCCGATACAGCCTCTTCTCTCTCTACAAATTTTCTATTTGCTTTCATCTCTCATCCCATCCTCCTAGCGCGAGTTACAGCGGTTGTATATATTTCGCCGTATTTATACGTTTTGTTTAAAGGTGATATTTAAATGAGGTAACTGCTTGATTCATTCAAAGGATTTTAACAACAGTTTTTTATCGATGCAAGTATCCAAACCATCGTAGCCAACAGCCTCTATGTGATGCAACCCCGGAAGAACTTTTTATCCAACTTCCACGAGAACGGTAGAGAAAAATCGGTATAATTCAAGTTTTCATCTACACGGAAATCTACATTTTTCCCAGATGCAGATTGGAGCGGAGCATGGATGTTCGGGAGACGGGCAGGGCTATCGACATTGCTATCTTTATCTCAACCGTTTTCACTCTCTCACCCCATTATCACAAACACATCCACATCATCTTCACAGAGAGGAATATCCTTCACATATGCGATCGCTTTCAGGTTATGGATTCCCATCATCTTCTCTCTCCACATCCACCGGTATGGTGGATTCTCATCTGTATACCTAACCCGACCATCCACCAGGAAATCCACTTTGCTGACAGGTAGATCTTCTACATCAACGCTTACCGTTATTCCACCGATAACAACGGTGAACGGAAAAGGTGATATGAGCCTATCGCAGATGTACAGATGGTTTTTCCGTGGCTTCGCGATACTCATGCTCTCTTCTTCCATCTCGAGCACAGCTATTCCACCCAGTGTGCCCGCAAACAGCTTTCTGCCATCATTCGAAAATTTGAGTTCGAATACGTTTATGGAACTTGAAACAAGACCTTCACTGATGTTTTCCCACGTTTTTCCGGCATCTCCGCTCCCGTAGACTCCTCCACCGTAAAGTCCGACATACACCTCTTCTGGATGCAGAGGATGAATCTCAATGACGACGCTCCTCCCATGATCAAAGGTGTATATGCTCTCGACACCCTCCGGAGAGAGCTTTCTGAGGGCATCCAGGGAGATGCTGATCAGCCTCCCGTTTTCCGTTCCTATGAAGGCGAGGGTATCCTCATAGCTCGTTCCCCTCTGGATATCTATACTGTAGAAATAATCGTCCAGAAGAAATTGCCCGGATTCCTCGATGCGAACATCTTCCCCATCGATTTCTATTTTCAATACTATACCACCCCGTGACCCTGCGCCGACCGCGTAGTAGAGATGACCGTCAAATGGATCCGAAGCTATTGCATATAAATCGCATTCGTCGTATACCCATTTCCATGTTGCACCGTGATCAAAGCTAACATACAGTCCATGCTCCTCGTCTGAAAAGAGCCCACTTGATATGGCAACCGCGAGGACGAGTCCAGGTACACTCTCGGAGAAATGTATGTCCATTATCTGCGGACTGGACTTGCCATCGTGCGGGTCGCTATCGTAGAGGACCCGTTCCCAGTCAAAGGGAGAAGAGCTGTAACCGCCGTTGATATTCCTGTAAATCCCGCCGTTGTGGGAAAGTAACGGATATCTATGACCCGCGCCCACGAGTACGATACTGGCGTTGAAGGGATCTACCTCGATACCGCCGTAGAGGTTTGCGGTCACTTTGCCATATGGATCGGTTATCTGCCGGTATGTCCATTCGCCCGTCTCCAGCATGTCCTCGTTGATTGCTATTGCCGATTGGACCGCGGCGTACACCCTGCCATCATGTATGGAGATACCAAACACATTTATCCCGGTAAGACCCTCGGTTACAGGATACCAGGTCTCGCCATAGTCGGTGCTTTTTCTGATGCAGTCGAAGTTCGTCATACCCGCATACATTATCCTTGGATTCGATGGGTCAAAGAAAATCGAATTCCCTTTCAGATAGCACATGTACCGGTTATCTGGTTTGGCAACCCTTCTCCATGTGTGCCCACCATCTGTACTTTTGTAGATACCTCTTACGCTATAATCCGAGACGTTTGTATCGAGACAACCGGTTATTCCAACGAATATCGTGTTAGAATCGTAAGGGGCAACGATTAATCCCCTTGCATTACAGGATGCCGGGAGAATCGTTCCATTGGTTAGTATCATCTCCTTATCCACCCATATGTATCCATCGTCTGTTCTCTCTCCCATCATGAGAAGATGGTTCCGCGAGCGAGATACGGTCATATACGCTTTATCAGATAATATGACAAAGGATGTTATCAGTCCATCGATCTCCTGAGAAAGTTCTCTCCATCCCTTTTCCTCGTCGTATGAGAGGAGGATGCTTTTGAGTTCGTTTGTCTCATCGATGTACGTTAAAGCCATATTCAGTACATTCTCTTCCCCATCAAATGAGAGGGTCGAGATTGCAATCCATCCCCCGGTACTCACGGGAGGAGGTGGTACCACCACTTCTTCCCAGCTACCCGCCTCTCCATGGTACATGCTCTCAAAAATCCTGAAAGAATTTCTGGCGGTATCGAAGGTGTAAATCACCACCCTTCCCGGTCTGAGGGGATCGGAAACTATGGTTGTGCCCCTGAAATTACCGTCTTCCGTAAATGCTACTTTTTCCCATTCCTTATTCTGCGGATCCTCATCTTCGGAGTATTTTAAAATGTAGACATGATTGTCTCCGCTGGTCTTCACAGCCAGTATGTAAGTGTGGTTTTCATCGTGGGTTCCGGCTATCTCGGTGTAACCCCTGTCAAAACGAGTGTGCCGCCATGCCGGATTAGAAGGGTCACCGGTTGACTCTCCAGCAGTCTTTGATATCCATACTCCCGAATCATCACAGCTATCGACGAAGAGTATGTTTGGATTATGTGGATCTATGATTACATGTTTCCTGTCTCCACCATACGGTCCCATACAAATGTTCCATTGACTGGACTTCCAACATGATATGGTTTTGTGAGAGTTTTCATGGCTGTACGCAAATGAAAAAGGAATGCCACTCAGTACAACCAGCACAGCAATCGATATGCCATATACCCTTGCCATCCGCAAGGTATCGCCTTCCGTGACTATGCTTTATGTTTCTCCTCGTTTTTCTCCTTTTTCCCAAATCTTTTCAAAAATTACAAAAACTGCGCTGTTGTGAGTTAAACTCAAATAAGGTTTTTATAGACCTATCGCGATTTTCGTTCGAGGGTCCGTAGCTTAGCCTGGTTGGAGCGCCCGGCTGATAACCGGGAGGTCGGGAGTTCGAATCTCCCCGGGCCCATTAGAATGAAAAACAACCCCTCACATCCACGTTTTTTCAGAAATCCTTATATGGTTCTATTTTTTAATCTTATAAGGATATAAAGAAGGTGAACGGTCATGAAGATTTACAGAATGATAATCTTGATACTCGCGGCGATGGTATTGTGCTGTTGCCATCACTCCCTATCATTCGAGATGATACCCGATAAAGGAATATTCTTTGAAACTTTTGATGAGTGTCCCGTCAACTGTACGGTAATAGATGAATCGGCGAGCTACGGCTATACCGTGGAGAATGGACGGGTGAAGATTAAAATGGACAGCTATATCTACGACAGGGATTATTACCATCCAAAAAATGACTGGGTTACTTACAGGAACAACGCGAATCCCCTCTTCATCATCAACATGTGGGTCGATCCCGACATACTCTCCCTTCTGGAAAGAAAGCTCTATGCCATCGATCCCGACTACAGCAGTATAGCCTCTCGAGACAACGAGTCGTTCGAGAGCGTGAGCGACTGGGGATTTTTTGTTCCATTCCAGCATTTCAGATTCAGCATATCCCAACTGCCCGGAAATATCACGGGCGTTGTTTTTCACTGGTACGGTTCAACAAACGGAAAAAAACTGAGAATCTATGTGTGGGACGAGAAGGGATTTTATGGTATGGGAAGATGGAAACTCCTGGAGGAGATGGAGGGAAATGCGACGCACATGTCGGTGAATTTAACCGTGCCCGAAAACTGCATCGATGAGGAAGGCGTCTTGAATGTAATACTCGTCCCACTCTTATCGGAGCTGAATCGGACTTTCTTAAAAACGGACTATGTCTCCCTCGAGGTAAAGAGATTGTCCACCACAAAGGCGCTCGTGGTAACCAAAATATTTGAGATAGGCAACGATTCCAGATGGGAGTACGTAGAGTGGGATGGTGAGGTGAGCGATAAAACCAGAATCGTTCTTCAGGTGCTCGACGAATACCGCAGGATTATAGATGACGAATTTCTGGAAGGAAATTCCGCGGGATTTGAGAGTAAAAGGGTCGTTCTCGTGAATCTGCCCGTGAAAAAGATCAGGTTGGGATTCAAACTGGAAACCGAAGATCCACTTGATACTCCGTATCTGGACGATTTTCTCCTCCTATGGCAGCTCAACGGCACAAGATGGGTCGACGACCTATCCACCGAGTACAGAATAGAAAAGAGGAGCGAGAGCGAGATAATATCGAGACCCATTTTCCTGCCCGCGGGACACTGGTGGGGCGATTTCAGGGCATCCGTCAGCCTCAATGGAGGCAGGATTACGTTTTCGATACTCGATGAAAAGGGTTCGCCCATTTTGCAGAACATCATCGTATCGAGTGGAAGCGATGTAAAATACAACATCTCAACCGTTCGCGAAAGGGTCGTAAAACTCAAAGCCATACTGCAAGGACACAATAACTCCATACCCGAGATAAATGAATGGAGCATAACCTATTTCGAGGAGAGCGGTAAACCCGTGCTCAGGTATCCCGAGGCTATATTCGTTGGGGAAGAAGATAGAGCAAGGGGAAAAATCGACATAACGGTATCCGCAAGGGATAATTTCTCGGGTATATGTAGCACATCGGGACGGTATATGCTCTATTACACCGAAAATGTAACCGGAAAGGTGAGACACACGGACTGGCTAAAGGCGAAGGTGGACGCGGAGAATGGAACAACCACCTGGGTGAACGTAACAGCAGAGGATGTACCCATCTTTTATGATGACTCTCTCAAGGAGCTCCTCGGTTTGA
>CAYSPA010000048.1:0-6491 GCA_964432835.1 uncultured Thermoplasmatales archaeon
TTCTATCTTTAACTATGCTACATAATAGCATAACAGCCATAAGGGGTATCTACAATTAACTTCGCAGTACCTTCAAACCAAATCTTTAAAAAAATATCGTAATATATTTTTCTCATGCGACGGACATGTGATATCGAGAAAAATCTCGAGAACTGCCCGTGCACATACGAACCCTGCGATAAGAAGGGAAAGTGCTGCGAGTGTCTCAGATACCACCTATCGAGAAGAGAACTCCCCGCCTGCTGCTTCCCGAAAGAAGTTGAGAGAACCTATGATCGCTCTTTCGAAAAGTTCATAGAGACATACTCCTGAGAACGGCCTCGACCTTTCTCACCACATCATCGGGGTCTCTTCCAAGTATTCTTATCATGGCCTCCTTTCCAATGCCTCCTCTATCATATATGATATCGGGTATCCCTCCGGTCTTTTCTATAGCCACTCTTGTTCCCCATTCCATGGTCGAGACATTCTCCGGCTCCTTCCCTCTATCGAAATTCGCGACCGTGAAATTCAATTTTTCGGAGTGCGAAATGAAGTTTTCAGAATATCTCAGATTAACCGCGCTCCTGATTTTCTTATCAAATTTCATCGCAGTGAGTATAACTCTGGATATATGCGTCGAGGATGCAAAATCGAGCCTGCCAAGCTGTCTGCTTCTATCTATTCTTTTCACAAGAGCACATACATCGTCTCTACCTTCAGCATCGCTCAGGGCATATCCGAAATTTATACCCACTTCCGGAATAAGGTGATCTGGTATTATCTTCACAAAGCGTTTGACTCCTCTGTTGAGAGATAACCACACATCGAATCTCTCTCCCGCAGTATTCTTCGGTGGAATATCTACCTCTTCTGGCATTCCCAACAGCCGACTCTCAAAGTTTTCCAGTTTGTAAGAATTGAGCATCATGCTCCATAAAATTCTCTTCGCCTCAGCTATAGATGTTTTCAATCCTCTACCCCTTGAAAGATTTGCAACTATTAGAGAAGAGAATGTACACCCCGTGCCATGAAACCTGCCATCAATCCTTGGAAGAGTAAAATTATAGAATTTTTTACCATCAAACAGAACATCCGTAGATTCTTTCCCCTCCGCATCCCCTCCCTTGACAAGCACATTTTCAGCACCCATATCAATTATATTTCGCGCCGCCTGGCGGATGTCCTTGATTCCGGTTAGCTGGTACAGCTCATACATGTTCGGTGTTAGAAGATATGTTATCGGCACAATCTTTCTTCTGTACACATCTATATATCCGTCCTCGCACAATTGCGTACCATCGGATGCTTTGAAAACAGGGTCCGCGATCAGCTTTATCTCTCTATCCTCAAGTAGTGCAGAGATACAGCGAAGTAACTCTCTGCTGTAAATCATACCAAGTTTACAGTATTTGGGTTCGTATCTGTCCAACGCTTCTTCTATCTGATGGCAGAGCTTTTCAACATTGAGGGGTTCGATCGAGATCACCCTATCCGGAGTTTGGGAAGTTAAACATGTTATGATAAAATGACCCCTCGCTCCCGACAAAGAGAGGGCTTTCATATCTGCAAGTATTCCCGCTCCACCCGTTGGGTCATAGCCAGCTATTACCAGTGCATATCCCCTCATTCATTGACGACATCTCTTTCGTTAGATTTATATGCTTTCCCCGATTTTTCGAACTTGATTTCTGGACGGTGTAAAGATGGAAATTATAGAAGCGAGACCTGGGGACACCATTTTACTGCTCGGGAACGAGGCCATAACCAGAGGGGCGCTGGAGGAAGGCGTTGATATTGCCACAACATATCCGGGAACGCCATCCTCGGAGATAGCGGATACCTTCTCTAAAATAGCAAAGTATCTGAAGAGTAAGGGAAAGGAGGTACCTTTTTATTTCGAATATTCAACCAATGAAAAGGTTGCTCTCGAGGTTGCTGCCGCTGCATCATTGTCCGGACTGAGGTCTCTCACGTGCATGAAACACGTTGGGTTGAATGTGGCGAGCGACACTTTCATGACATACATGTATGTGGGATGCAAGGGGGGTCACATTATAGTCACAGCCGATGACCCTTTCTGTCATTCGTCCCAGAATGAGCAGGATAACAGATATTATGCTCTTTTTGGAAACGCCCCCATGCTCGAACCCTACAACCCTCAGGAAGCAAAGGATATGACGAAGGAGACTTTCAGGATATCGGAATCCTTGGAATTGCCCGTAATACTGAGAACCACCACAAGGGTCAGTCATACGAGAGGTCCCGTCAAGATAGATGCATGCAAGGAATCCAAAAAGAAGGGGTACTTTGAAAAAAATGAAATGATGGTGACCGTTCCGTCTGTGGCAAGAGCCAGACATCCCGTCTTGCTGGAAAAAATGGAGAAAGCGGAAGAGTTATCCGAGAAATCACAATTTAACACGGTAATAGAGCGCGGTGGAGGCATCGGAATAGTAGCTTCCGGAATCTCGGTTGGCTACGCGATGGACGCTCTGGACATCATGAAAATTGATGCAGATATTCTGAAACTGGGATTCACAAATCCTCTTCCGAGAGAGAAATGTCGTAAGTTTATGGAGGAGCACGGTAAGATTATTGTTCTGGAGGAGCTCGAGCCCATACTTGAAGAGAGATTGAAATCCTTAGCGTTCGATGCAGGTATAGATGTAAAAATATACGGAAAGGGAAGCGGGCACTTTTCCAGATTATACGAGTACGATATTGATATAGTTGTATCTGGAATATCAAAAATTCTGGAAGTGAAAAATCCGATTCCCGACGGAGGGAAAACCGATTTAAAATTACCGAGCAGACCTCCGGTTATGTGTCCCGGTTGCCCACACAGAGCGAGCTATTATGCCGTCAAAAAGGTTGCCCCGAAAGAAACTATATATCCCACGGATATTGGATGTTACACCCTGGGCAGATATCCCCCTCTGAAAGTGGCCGATGTTCTGCTGTGTATGGGTTCCAATGCGGGGATGGCATGTGGGTTTGCAAAATCCACAGACCAGAAGATCATCTCCTTTATGGGGGATTCGACCTTCTTCCACGCTGGATTACCAGCGATAGTCGACGCGGTTCATCATAACCATGACTGTGTTATAACCGTGCTTGATAACAGAACCACCGCCATGACGGGTCATCAACCGCATCCGGGTTCAAAGATAACCGGTATGGGGGATGAAGCCATTGCGCTTGACATAGAGAAGGTCGTCAGAGGATTGGGAGTAAAACACGTTGAGGTTGTGGATCCAACCAACATAGAAGAGACGGCCAAGGCTTTCGAAAGGGCTTTGAATTTCAAGGGCCCCTCCGTGGTAATATGCAAACATCCATGCATCTTACTGGAGGTCAGAGATAAAAGAAAAAGGGGAGAAAAAATACCCATCTACCAGGTCAATCAGGAGAAATGTAAGCATTGTAACATATGTATAATGAAATTCGGATGTCCCGCTTTCTATTTTGACGAGGAAAAGAACGTCAGAATAAACGAAGAGATATGCAATGGATGTGGGGTTTGTGCACAGGTTTGTCCATTTGGTGCGATAGAAAAGGCTGGTGAGAAAAGATGAAAATAGAAATCATTCTGACGGGTGTCGGAGGGCAGGGAATTCTTACGATGGCTTCACTTCTCGGTAGAGCCGCTGTAAAAACCGGTTTGAATGTCCTCGTATCTGAAGTTCATGGTATGGCGCAGAGGGGTGGCATAGTCAAATGCGATGTAAGGATGGGTGATATCAACTCTCCCCTTGTAGCCAGAGGCTCCGCCGATGTAATCGTCAGCACCGAGCCGGTGGAAGCCCTGAGACAGATAGACAAAGCGAGTGGAAAGACCATCGTTGTAACCGATGTAAACCCAGTTGTTCCCCCCTCTGTTATATTTGAAGGTATAGAGTATCCATCCGTTAAAAAGATACTCGATGAGGTGGAAAGGAACTGTAAAGAGGTGTACGCAATCGATGCGAACTCCCTCGCCATAAAAGCTGGTGACATCATATCAAAGAATATAGTGATGCTCGGGGCACTATCCGCTCTGGACATACTTCCTTTTTCTCATGAGATGTTACTGAAAATCATCGAGGAGAAACTTCCAAACAAAGACATAAACGGTAAAGCTTTTAACCTCGGAAGAGAAGAAATATTGAAATTGAAAGATGAAAAAAAGCAAAGCGTTCTGCGTTAATTGCGGAAGAAAAACAGACAAGCTGATAGATGGGCTATGCGCAAAGTGCTACTCTGAGAAAGGAGGACTTTCTCATATCGATGGCAGGTTGAGAATGGAGATGTGTCCGGTTTGTGGTTCTATCAAGCATAGGGGTAAATGGATAGAGGAAGACTTATATGAAGGGATGAGACGATTAATAATTGAAAGTACGTTCTTTTCCCCAGATATAACATGGAAAAGGGTTGATGTTGATTTCCGCAGGAAGGGAAAAACTCTCTATGATGCTGCCATCAAAATAGAGGGTGAAATAGATGGAAACGAGGTTGAAGAAAATCTCTACACAGAGATTCTGGTTGAGAAAACAGTATGTCCAAGATGTTCGAGAAAAGCCGGAAAGTATTATGAGGCGATTATCCAGATAAGGACAGATGAAAGAGGTTTCGACGAGGGAGAAATGGAGTCCATAGAAAGGTATCTCACAGAAAGCGTGAACAGGCTCGGAAAGGAAGGGAGAGACGTTTTTATAGCCGACAGGAAGGAGACGAGAGGAGGGGTTGATTTCTATATAAGTGATAAGAGGGTCGCTCGTTCCCTGGTGCACCAGATGAGAGAGAAGTTTGGTGGGGAGATTAAATCTTCTGCAAAACTGTTTGGCATGAAAGATGGCGTAAAACGGTACAGAATGACTTATCTGCTGAGGTTGCACAAATACAGGAAGGATGACATTGTGGTCAAGGATGAAAAGATATTCTACATAAAATGGTTTTCATCCAGCGGTGTAAAGGCTGTGGATTTGAAAAACTGGAAAGAGTACAGTTTCCGGCATAAGGAGATTGTGGATTTTGATGTTCTGAGAAAAGAGGATTTTGTGAGGGAAGCTGTAGTTGTCAGTAAAAGGGGGAGGGAGGTGCAGATACTTGACCCGGATACCTACAAAACTGTAGATACAGTTATACCCATGGAGATAGAACTTGACAAGACTGTAAAAATCGTGAAATACAGGGATGAAATCTTTCTGATACCGCCCTCGATCGAATGAAATAGGACCCATTATGAGATTAATAGAGGGTTCTATCGCTCATCTCACCAGCTATATTTGTTAACATCAGTTTTTTTATTTCCTCTCTATCCTTTGCATGAGCCAGTGCCCACATCAATTTTACATAAGCCACCTCGGGCAACATATCTTCAGCTGGAATAACACCTATTTTCAAAAGATCTCTCCCCGTAGAATACACATTGAGATTGACTCTACCATACAGACACTGCGATGTCATAACAATGGTTGATCCATTTTCCGCGAGCTCCTTCAGTCGCGAGAGGATATGTTTGGATACATGTCCGAGCCCCGTTCCCATTATGACTATTCCCCTCTTTTCCGGAATGTCCTCGGCTCTCATACCGGGATAGAAATATACCAGTGCAACATCATCACACATCTTGTCATCAACCTCGACATCTCCACTTTCTGCTTTTCTGTACTCATTCTCTATCGTTATCGCGCCGTTTTCTATTTTCCCTATGGGTTCGGAATTTATACTCTTGAAGGCATCCCTCCTAGATGTGTGCATCTTTCGGACTCTGACTCCTCTGTGTATCAGAGAGTATGTATCCGAACTCTCCCCATGCATGACCACAACCACTTCGCCAATATCAGATTTAGATGCCACTAGAGATGCGTGGTGCAGATTCTGATAGCCATCTGAAGACGGTCTATCACTCGACCTTTGTGCACCCACCAGAACGACGGGTCCGGGTAGTCTTTTAAGCATGAACGATAGCGCCGCCGCCGTATAACTCATCGTATCGGTTCCATGAGGAATGATAACCCCTCTTACACCTTCTCTATTGAATTCATTCGCTATTTCTCTAGCTAGAATTTTCCAGTTTTCGACACCTATATTCTCGCTCAGCAACTGGAAGAGAATCCTCGCCCTTATGTTGCATATCTCGAATATCTCCGGAACGGAATAAGCCAAGTCCTCAGCTGAGTATGCGGGATGAACCGCTCCCGTCCTATAATCCACGTAACTCGCTATTGTACCACCTGTACCAAGGATAGAAATTGTCGGCTTGCTGGGGTCAAATGGTATCTCCTTCTCGATAATCCTTTTTGAAATTTTCCCCTTTTCGATAATCTCAATTTCCGTATCGTCGCTTACTTCCACACCTATGTTATACCCATTTCTGAGTTTTATAACAACAATATCATCATCGCTGAAATCGTGGGATGGCATGAGAACGCCAACAAGTTCTTCTCCGTCTCTTTCTATTCTTACCACATCACCGGGCTTTGCCCCAAGGCGTGAAAGAATTTTATCCCTTATACCCATCGTAAGGT
>CAYSPA010000048.1:6591-8607 GCA_964432835.1 uncultured Thermoplasmatales archaeon
CTGCTATTGGAGAAAAAGAGCAATTTCGTAAGATTTCATGCAATGCAATCCATATTAACGTTTCTGCCTCTCAGCGTTCTCGCCTGGCTCCTCGGATGGATAGGTGCACCAAAGGTTACCTACGGTAGTTACTATGGGTACAGCGTACCAACGGTGAATCCCGGTATTCCTGTCTTGATATACCTCTCGTGGATAATCTGGGCAATATCCTTCGTACTGTGGATAGTTCTGATGATAAAAGCATACCAGGGAGAAAAGTTCAAACTGCCCGTCGTCGGAGATATAGCAGAGAAGCACGCATAAAAGAATCTCTTCTCTTTTTCTATTTTTAATTGCAATTGATGAATGGTTGTTAACTATTTTAACGGCCTTCCCCTTTTTAAACTTCAATGAGATATGCTCTCAAATTTGCATACGATGGCATAAACTTCCACGGCTATGCAAGGCAGCCAAATGTTTACACTGTGGAAGGAGCGATAATCAACACTCTTGAGATTCTGAGGTTGATAAACAATCCAAAGATAAACAGATTCAGATCTGCGAGCAGAACAGATAAAGGTGTATCTGCTCTCGGAAATGTGATAGCATTTGACTGCTATTATGATTTATCCATAGATGTTCTAAAGGAAATCAATGAAGAGCTGGAGGATATATGGTTCTATGGCTTCAGAGAAGTTGACCAGAAGTTTTATCCGAGATTTGCAAAACTGAGACATTACCGGTATTATCTAAAAGTAAACGATGACTTCGATTTCGATGCCTTTTTAGAGGGGGCAAATCTGTTTACAGGTGAAAGAGATTTTAAGAACTTCTGCAAGCCCGGCGAGAAGAGAAAGACAGTTAGAGAGATAAAGAATATAATCGTGGATAAATTTGGTAATCTCTTATCAATAAACTTCTTTGCCCAGACATTTGTATGGCAGCAGGTCAGAAGGATAGTTTCGGCTCTCGAAAAACTTGGGTATCACGAAATAGATATAAATGAAGTGAAAATGGCTCTGGAAAAACCGGATGAAAGGAGGTTCTTTGGGATAGCGAGGGGTGAAAATCTTGTGCTGGTTGATGTGAAATACGAATTTGAATTTGAGTTTAATGAGAGTTTCAGGAGAAAGGTAAAGGAGATCGAGGAGAGAGTTATTGAGAGGGCTATGACTGACAGTTTGGACAGAAGAAAGTCTTCCTCCCGGTGAATTCGTCCCTGTAATAACTTATCTTACCTCCACATCTCCTGCAGTATTTGCGGTTGTAAACCGTCAACAAGCTCTTTATCCCCCTGCCTTTGAGTTTGCTATCAAGAAATTCTTCACAGAGTCTTTTTGTTATCCTGATGAGAAGTTTGAGTTTTTTCTCTGGAATATCTGATATTCTCCTGTCGGGTCTTATGCCCGACCTGAAAAGAATCTCGTTTCTCAGGATATTTCCAACACCCGCAAATACAGATTGGTCAAGGAGTACCTCACCTATAACTCTGTCCCTATTCTTGATAAGCATGTTGAATAGTTTCTCCTCATCCCAGTTCCTGAAAGGATCTATACCAAGCTCCTTGGACAATCTATCCTCTATGTTTTCAAGAAAATCCACTTCAACTATCGGGGCATTGTAAACAACCATTCTCCCAGATTCAAAATCCAAAATCAATCTAATTCTGTTCTCGGGTTTTGAAAACTCTTTCTCGAATCTTATACTGCCATACATCATAAGATGAATTCTTATTCCGTATGGTTCAAAACTCAGCAAGATGTTTTTACCATATGTATATGCTCTTCGCAACCCTGTTCCAACAAGTTCATTGGGATCAACAAATACCCTTTTACTTCTGATATCTATATTCTCCAGTCTTTTGCCCAGAAACTCTTTTTCTATCTGTATGGCTCTCAATCTCGCTGTTGGACCTTCGGTCACAGGTACAGTTTATATCCCGAAATGATATTTTTATGTTGTTGATAATATCCGAATTCGATCCATGGAAATCAAAACTCTGTACATGCCCGAGAAAATTTTCCTTTAGTCCATATA
>CAYSPA010000049.1:0-8479 GCA_964432835.1 uncultured Thermoplasmatales archaeon
ACAAGAAAAGACCCGCAAATTACTGTGAGGTCTCTCTCGTGTTCGATAACAGAGATAGAAAACTCCCCGTGGATTCGGATACCGTTGTTCTGACCAGAAGAATAAAGAGGGCACCTCTCAAGGATAATCCGGACAACTTTTACAGTTATTTCTACATCAATGGAAAATCTGCTTCTCTAACCGATTTCGTTAATATCCTTACCAAGGCGAGGATTTCTGGAGAGGGCTACAATCTCGTTAAGCAGGGAGATGTTACCTCTCTGATTGAGATGGGTCCCGTCGAGAGAAGGAAGATCATAGATGAGATCGCGGGCATAAGCGAGTTTGATAAAGAACTGGAGAAGGCGGAGAAGGAAAAGAAAGAGGTCGAGGAAAACATCCAGAGAATCAACATAATCCTGGATGAGGTGGAGAGACAGCTGGCACAGCTCAAGAAAGAGAGGGACGAAGCAATAAGATACCGAGAACTCCAGGAGAAACTCCACCGCATAAAGGCGATGATATCATACAAGAAGAAACTCGACATAGAGGAGCAGATCGCCGACATCCAGAGACAGATAGAGAGCTATGAAAAGGAGAAGAAAAAACTCGAAGGTGAGAAGGCGAAAAAGAAAGAGGAGTACCAGAAAACCAAGGCAAAACTGCAGGAGATAGAGAACAAGATCGCGCAGAGCGGCGGCGAGGAGGCAAAGAAACTCACGGAAAAGATAAACGATCTCAGGACGGAAATCGCCAAACTTGAGGAGAGGATATCCAACATCAAAAAATCCATGAAGCAGTTGAATCAGGAAAAGTTGAATTTAAAGAGATCTCTCGATAAGGTTGGGAAGGAGCTATCTTCTCTGGATGATGAAATCAAAAACCTGGTCTCCAGCATTTCCCAGAAAGAGCGGGAGAGAGATGGTATCGAAAAGGAACTGAAAGAACTCAGGGAAAGTCTCAAGGAATCGGATAAGGTATCCATGGAGCTTTCGAAGGAGCTCGCAAAGCTGAGGAAAGAGTATGATGATCTCATACAGAGGAAGCATGAGCTCGATCTCGAGAGGGAGAGGGAAAGGAGCAAGATGGATACCCTGAAATCCAAGCTCTCGGAACTGGAAAAGACGAGAGAGACCTATGAAACCGAAATCAAGGATGCGAACTGGAGGATAGAGGAGGTAAAAAAGGAGAGAAACAGAACCATCAAGAGAAAAGAGCACCTCGAAAGAAAACTCTTTGAAAAAAGAAAGGAAGAAGCGGAACTGAATCAGCAGCTGAGAGAGATCAATCTCGCGGTGAGGCGTCTCGAAGGAGAATACGCCAGATTGAAGGCGGAGATCGATGCGAACGAATCGATGAGAAAGGGCTACACCACCGCCGTTCTGAAAATTCTCGAGGCCAGAGACAAAGGCGAACTGAAAGGAATCCATGGAACCGTGGCCGAGCTGGCGAGGGTGGATCCAAAGTACGAGATGGCTATGCAGATCGCCGGGGGCAACAGATTACAGGCGATCATCGTCGATGACGATGAGGTTGCCGCAGAAGCTATAGAGTACCTGAGGAGGCACAACCTTGGAAGAGCCACATTCCTGCCGCTCAACAAGATGATTGTCGGAAAACCGAGAGCGAAGGCACTGCTTGCGGTGGAGGACGAAAAGAGTCATGGTTTTGCCATGGATCTTGTATCATTCAAAAAGGAATACGAGGGCGCATTCTGGTATGTATTTGGAGATACGGTAGTTGTTGAAGACCTGTATACAGCCAGAAAGTGGATGGGCGGCGTACGGCTGGTCACCCTCAAAGGAGACCTCATTGAAGCGAGTGGGGCGATGATCGGAGGTAGCACAGAGAAGGTGATTTCATTCTCACAGGTTGACAGGTCAAAACTCGATGAGATTGAGGATAAACTCGGGAAGACGGTCGAGGCGAGAGATTCTCTCATCGAGAAAATAGAAAGCATAAGAAAAGAAATGGAAGAGATGCTCAAGGAAAAGGCGGAGATAGAGGGTAAACTCTCCGTGGATATCACGGAGATCGAGACGAGAAAGAGGGAATTTGAGGCAAAGCTCGATGTTGTGATGAAGGAGATCGAGAAAAAAACCGGCGAAATGAAAGAAATCGAGGAGCGAGTGAAGACCATAGAATCGGAACTCGATGGTATAGAGAAAAGACTGGAAGAAATCAACAGGTTGAAAGAAGAAAAAGGGAAACTTCTCGTCAGAGGGAAGAAAGAGGAAATGGTCGAAAAACTCAAGGAACTCGAGGAGAGCCTTCTCGGTATGAAAGAAGAACTGGTTTCCATGAATGGGGAACTTGAAACTCTCAAGAAGAAGAGAACGCTCCTCGAAACGAAGAGAGAGGAGATGGAATCCAGGATACGGGAGATAGAAAAAGAACTGAAAGAAAACGAGGAAGCCGTGAGAGAACTCAAGGCGAAGAAGGATAAACAGGTTGAGGAGATGGAAACCCTCATCTCTCTGGAGACAACCCAGTCCACAAAACTCAAGGGATTATCCGAAGAGAAAGACAGGATCTACAGGGAAATGGTCAGAATGGAAACGGAGATGGACAAGATATCAACCCGGATAGAATCTTATGTTGACCTCATCTCCCGTGCGAAGTACAGACTCTCCACCGTTGAGGACGCCCTCAAAGAAGTGGAGAAGGAGATGGAAAGATACCGCGATATTATTGAAAATATCTCCGAGAAAGAGATACCATCCCTTGACTCGCTCATGGAGAGTTTGAGACTGACCGAAGAGAACATGCACGAGCTCGAGCCCGTTAATATGAGAGCTCTCGAGGAATACGAGCATCAGGAGGAAAGGAAGAAAAAACTGGAGGAGGACATCAAAAAATTGAGGGAACAGAAGAGGGATCTAAACAGGGTCGCAAAGGAAATTGCAAAAAGAAAGAAGGATAGATTTTTTGAGGTTTTCAACGAGATCAATGACAACTTCAGAGATATCTACGCAGAGTTGTCTGGAGGCGGAGAAGCATATCTGGAACTCGAGAACAGAGATGACCCCTTCGCGGGTGGAATGAATATCAAGGTTAGACCAAAGGGAAAGAAGGTTCACAACATCTCCGCGCTCTCCGGCGGCGAGAAGAGCATGGCGTCGCTCGCCCTCATATTTGCCATACAGCGATACGACCCGAGCCCGTTCTATGTTCTGGATGAGATAGATATGTATCTGGACAACATAAATGCCGAGGCCGTTTCCAGAATGATAAAGGAAAACTCGTCCTATGCCCAGTTCATACTGATCTCTCTCAGGAAAGTTACCTTGAAGGAGGCAGACCACATATATGGAGTGACGATGAGAGAGGATGGAATATCCGAAATCATAGGGGCGGTGGACCTCTCAGCCATTGGTCCCCACGGAGAAGTGTCTGTTGGGGGCGGTAGAGGTTGATAGAAAATATAGACCAGGAGGTATTGAGACATCTTCTGTTCCACAAAGCCATAGCTGAGTATGGGGATGAACTGGGAAGGATCGACAGGTATATAGAGATACTGAAAAAAGCCCAGACCGGTGAACACCTTTTCACCGAAGATCCCTTCGATAAATCCATAGCCATCGCTTTTGAACTCGTTCTTCAGAAACATCTGGATCCATGGGCTATAGATCTGGCAAAATTCTCGGAACTTTATCTTGAGAGAGCGAAAAAAGAGAAAGTGGACCTCGCTGTCGCCGGCAGGTTAATCCACATGGCGTGGAAGGTTCTGAATCTGCAGAGCAGGGATGCTGCGGAGAGTGCAGAGAAATTAACCAGAGAGGAGGAGATATCGTGGGATGATATCGCGGATTGGGACTGGATGTTGGATGACCAGCAGAATGAATCCACGAGGATGATACCCGATGAACCCCCTCTCGTTGAGCCAGTGAGGAGAAAAATCGAGAGAAGGGTAACACTTATGGAACTCATAGAGGCTTTCGAGAAGGTCAGGGAGGAGGTTAAGGAAAGGCAGTTCCTCGAAGAGATCAGGAGAAAAGAAAAAGAAAGGATACTGAAGGAAGCGAGGAAGAGAATGAAGGGAGCGGTCCATGAAGAAACCCTCGAGGCGGATATAAATCGTATATGGAATCGGATACAGCAGTTCAATGGCAGGTTAATACCTGTGACAGACCTCTGCGATTTCAGCGATAAAAACGAGAAAGTTTCCACGATAATGGCTCTTCTCCACCTCGCGAGAGAGGGAAAGATAAAACTATATCAAAGAAACTTTCCCTTCGGGAAGATATACGCCAGAAAGTTGAATTGAAGGGGGATAGCATGGCTAAGGGAGAGGACGAAAAAATCATCGAATCACTTCTTTTCTCTTCATCCAAACCAATCTCCATAGACGATATGAGAAGAATAACGGGCATGGATGGAAGAAGGATCAGGAAAGCAATAGAAAACCTTATAGACATCCACAACAACTCGGACGATAGTCCGGTGGAGATAATCAGAATAGAGAACAAATACGTCATGCAGTTAAAACGGGAGTACGCGGAGAAAGCCAGGGAGGTTGCGGAGCCGGAGATACCCCCGGACATACTCAAAACCCTCGCGCTCATAGCGTATCACCAGCCCATAAGACAGGCTGACCTCAGAAAGCTGGTTGGACCGAAGGTCTATGAGCACGTCGATTTTCTCTTGGAAAAGAAACTCATAATATCGAAAAAACTCGGAACGACCGAGCTTTTGACGACATCGAACTACTTTCCGGAATACTTCGGAATCGAATCGAAGAGACCGGAGGAGATAAGGGAATTTCTCGCCAGAAGGATGGGGTTAAGGGGGCAGGAATAGTTGGTGAAGCCGATCGCCATCACATCTCTACTTCTCGAATCGAAATACCTTTCTCTTCCGATCATGTCCATTATCTGGCTATCATGGATCTGATCAGATCAGCCACATTCTCAGCGTGGTCCGCGATATCATCAACCCAGTCGGCTATTTTCAGAAGGTGGTACTCATCCATGGGTTTGAGTTTCTTTTCCATCTTGTAAATCTCTCTGGTGAGCTTGTACTTTATCTGGTCAGCCTCCCATTCCTTCCTGTGAACCTCGTGGATCTTCTTCTTTACCATATCCCTCTCCTTCGTAACAAAACTGGTTTCAAGAAGTATCCTGAATCTTCTCATTGCGCCCTCCATCGCCTGGACCGTCTCTATAACCTTCTCGAGGTGCTCTATGAACATCTCTCTCAGCTCTTCCGGTATCTTCGTATGCCTCATATCCAGCATCTCGGCGAGATTTTCAGCGTGATCCAAGATCGCATCCTGCTCCCGGAGTAACCACTGGAACTGACCTTTATCCACGGGCATGAGTATGCTTTTGGGTAAGTGAGCCCTTATGTTACCCTTTATCAGGTCAGCCTCGTGCTCGATCTTTGAAACCTTTCTGGCTACCTCGGAAAATCTCTCGAAGTCACCGTTGTAGTATTCCTTGAGCCCTTCTCCCAGCACCTCTATGCACTTTTTTACTTTTTTCATGTGCTCAAGTAAGCCCGCAAAAGGGGATTTTCTCCTGAGGGCGCTGGTTATTGGGATCCTGAAGTGACAATCGTCTTCCAATATATCACCCTCCCACGATGGTTCTCAGTATTAAAAATATTATTGCCGACAGCCCGGCGGCCGCGGGAACGGTGACGAGCCACGTGGCTATGATCTTCTTGACAACACTCAGATCAACCGCATCGAGTCCCCTCGCCAGCCCCACCCCTATAACCGCCCCAACCACGGTATGGGATGTCGATATGGGCAGACCGAGTTTTGAGGCTATCAGCACCGTGGTTGCGGCCCCAAAGTCCACAGAGAATCCTCTCGTATTCGTCAGAGAGGTTATTCGGTATCCCAGGGTTTTCATCACTTTGTGTCCCCAGGTTGTACATCCTATGGCAATACCTAAACCCCCTATGGCGAGCAGAAAAGCGGGAACCTCCGCCTTTGGATTGAGCACACCGGTCGTGGCTATTGAAAACACTCCCGCGACAGGTCCTATTGCATTTGCGACATCATTTGCGCCGTGCGAGAATGCAACATAGCATGACGTTACAATCTGAAGTTTCCTGAACATCCTTTCGACGATATCATATTCATCTTTTCCTTTCATCCCTATCTTTCTGAGAGCAACCATTGCTGTCAGCATGCCGAGAATCCCGCAGATCACCGCCACGAGCAGGGCTTTCCTTATGGTAATGCCAAGCATCATCCCCAGATTTGTCTTCATGAGCAGAGAGGAGGTTATCAGCATGATCGTCAAACCTATAATACCGGGACCAACCACCTTTGCTGCCTCGGAGGGACTCTTTCTTTCGAAAATCAGCTTCACTATTCCTCTGAATACGAGAAAAGCGAGGATGGCACCGACGATTGGAGATAACACCCAGCTCGCTGCAACCTCGGCAAGTTTGCTCCAGTTTATGCACGCCGTTCCGCCTTCGATCATTCCAAAACCGACCATGGCTCCGATTACCGAGTGAGTTGTCGATACCGGCATCTCCCTCCATGTGGAGAGCATCACAAAGAACGATGCCGCCAGAAGGGAGGATAAAAAACCTAGGAGCATGTAGGTTGGCGAGGGTATCATATCAGGGTTCACTATATTACCCTTGATCGTTTCCGTAACGTGTGAGCCAACGAATACAGCGCCAACAAAGTTCAGAACGCCAGCTATGATTACCGCCTGTTTGAACGTTATCGCCTTTGCGCCGACGGCGGTGGCCATGGAGTTGGCTACATCATTTGAACCGATGTTCCAGGCCATATAAAAGCCGAGAATACCCGCCACTATCAGGGTTATCATCAGCAGTGGTTCCACTTCACACTACCCCGAGTATCCGAATACCTCCGTGGCTAAAAAGCGTTGCGATTTATATTCCAAGATACAATCTCTGGGCGAGAAATCTCGGTAAATCCTTTTCCAGAATGGATTTGCTCGCCATATCGATGTTGTATGCAACCCTCCTGAAAGTTGTTTCTCCGCTCTCGGTGTCGAAAATCATATACGATGACATTGGGTTCCCATCCCTTGGTTGTCCGACCGACCCCGGATTCAGAAAGATTTTGTCTTTAACCCTTCTCTCCATTGGTACGTGGGTATGACCAAAGACGAGGACATCAGCATCTGCAATTTCCGCAAACTGCAGGAGAAGCTCATCGCTTACATCTGGAAACACGTACTCAAAGATTTCATCCCTTGGAGAGCCGTGTGTTACATAAATATCCAGACCATCGGCATTCAGATATAAGTGAGTATGAAGACTCTTCAGAAATTCCATCTCCTCATCGGAAAGTACGCTTCTGCAGTATCTGATACCAGCAACCCCATACTCGTTGAACCATCCCGTATTTCCCGTTATGGCTGCATAATCGTGATTTCCAAGAACGGAGGCATCTACTTTTTCTTTTACAACCCCGAGACATTCGGATGGGAAGGCGTTGTATCCAACGATATCTCCACAGCATATTATCTTATCGACATCCTCTTTTTCGATTTCTTCCATCACCTTCTCAAGAGCGTGGATGTTGGAATGGATATCGGAAATAAAGGCAATTCTCATTTACATCTCCACTTCATCAGAGAACTTGTGTTCTCTTATCTTTTCGGGTTCCTTCACAAGATTTTCCAGATTCGCTTTCAGTGTCGCCATCACCTCGTCAAAACTTTCTTCTATCTTTCTCCTCCTCCCTATGGGGTTGCAGAAAGAGATTATCTCTTTATAGAGGAAAGGATGATTTATTCCCATCTCCTGCACCTTCTGGACGGCTTCTCTCGCCAAGTCATCGAGATCCATCAGCAACTTCGCCCTCTCTTTCCTCTTTTCGTAGGCATCCTTTATGGGCATGTTGAAGAACCAGTCCAGTCTCTTCATTATGGTCTCGTACGCCGAACCGAAGAATCTCTGCTTTTCTTCATACGCCAAACCAAGGGTTATGAAGTACGGAAACTCTATTGCATCCATCACCTCTGTATCGTCTTCTTTGATGTCCGGTTTCTCATTGAGGATGATCCTGTAAACGTTTAGGGCAACGTAACATTTCTCTCTGAGAGTCATGCTCTTCTCTATGTTGAATTCCATGAGTTCGTTGGCGAATTTGTCTGGAACTATTATGCATGGTAGTTGCTCTATCCCCATGTTTTTTGCCGCCAGCAGGCGGTGCTGGCCGTCTATGACTATGAGTTTGTCATGGTTTTCTCTCCTTATAGCGATCAGAGGAGCTACAAAACCAACCTTTCTCATGGATTCGGATAGTCTCCTGACATGATACTGTGAAGGCTTTCTCTGAATCTCTATAACCTCGAGTTTATCGATTGGAACCATCACTATTTCCTGCGTATAGCCGTACAGCGGTTCCTTGATCTCCCCGATCCTCTGCATGGTAATAGAGATTTATAAGAAAAGGTTTAAAAATATTTCTGCCACCGGTGCCATCGCTCTATAGGATTTCTTTCTTCAAAGGTTGATGATCATATCTTAAGCCAATCTTTGCGGAGCCCGTCTATAC
>CAYSPA010000050.1:0-8398 GCA_964432835.1 uncultured Thermoplasmatales archaeon
TAAGAAACGTTAACATTAACACTTTATATAGATTTTTTCTTGGATTTTTCTCTCGGGCAAGAATCAATTTTTCTGGCTCTCCATAATCCTTTTCTTGATCGATTCCACTCTTTCTGAGAATTTTCTGGCATGCAGGCATTCCTTCTCAAATGCTGTTTCTATCTCATCGGGAGAAAATTTTTTTGTTTCGGGGCAGAGATCCAGCAACTTGAAGCCATCTGCTTCCATTATCACCGGAAAACTCTTACAAGCCAGGGGGCGATATCTGTATATAATACAACCTTTTTTCTCGCTGTAGAACGGACATCTCCTGCTACCCAGATCCCACTCTATCACCTTTACAATCCCCTCTGTGTTCACAAGTATGAGTTTGGGGACGGGATTGAAATTTACACCCTTTTCTCTGGATAGTTTTTCCATAAGGATCTTCTCTTCCGGAGACAGCGGGATGCTGAACCTTTCCGGTGGGATAGCCAGATAGAGACCATACTTTTCCAGAGTTTGAAACGCTTCCTCGATTCTTCTGCTCTCATCTTCGGAAAACCTTCCACCTATGTCGGTGCAGCATCTTCCACATCTTCTGCAGATGAACTTCTTCATCAGAACAACCTGCTCTGACCAAACATGTTCTTCATTCTCTGAAACTTCTGGAGGGCTGTCATTACCCTATCTCTTGAGAACTGATGCTCATCGCAGAGCATGGCTATAACTTCTTTTTCATCGGGAGGATGCCATTCAAGAGTGTAATCATCCGTAACCTCCGGCTCCAGGAAAATCTCTCTGACCGTTTTCAGTGTGTCCTCATCTATGGCATCATGTTTACCTATGGCTTCGAGGGCGTTCTCGATTTTTCCATATTTCTTTATCAAATCATAACTCTTCTTTGGACCTATTCCCTCTATTCCCTCGTTGAAATCTGTTCCTATCAGTATAGCCATATCAACAAGTTGCTCTCTCGTAACTCCCAAACTTTTGAGAGTCTCCTCTAACTTCACCAGCTCTGGCTCTATCTTTACGTAAACCTGCTTGTTTGGCAACTTTCTTCTACCGCTGATCGTGAGATTTCTAACGAGTACGGGTGCTCCGAAGAGCAAAGAGTCGGCATCCTGAGAGGCGACGGCATAGACATCTCCTTTTCTAGCCATATAACTTGCCTGGGCTTCGCCCTCGCTCGGCGCCTGAACCCATGGTATGCCCAGTGAATCGAGGAGTCTCTTGCTCTGCCGGAGAATTTCATCTGTGATTCTCGATACCTGCTGGGCTTTCTTTCTCGCCGTCTCTATATCTCCCTTTTCCAGCGCCTCTTTCCATTCCCTCTCTGCCTCTTCCCTGATCTCCTTTCTCTCCGCGAGGGTCTTCGCCTTCAGAGGATGGGGGACTCCATCAAAAACATATACGGGCATTATGCCTGACTCAACGAGGTTTGCAGTCCTGTAGAGCAAACCGGAGAGGTGAGAGGTTATCCTCCCCTGAGAATCCATCAGGGGTGTCCCATCTCTCTGCCTGATTATGGAGAGGAACTGGTAAAGGGCGTTATAGGCATCTATGGCTATGATTTTTCCGGAAAGATCTTTTAGTGTACATTTTTCTTTCTTCAGGAGGTCTCCAAGGTTTACGCCCATTCGGTGTTCGAATCTCTTTTGGAAGTTAAATCTTTTTATGTTCTGGGAAATCGATCATAGGATCTGGAGCTGAAAAGGAAGTTCGGATAAAGGTGATTTCCTCCGGTTTTTAAAGTGGTATGTTTCGCTTTTCGGAGAATAAGGAGGCCACTATACCATCTTTCCAGTTATCATAAAGATTTATATACAGATATCCCGATACTATCTGAGCGATGAGGAAGTATCGCTTGCTGGTGGGGGTTCTCTCTGGACTTCTGCTATTCCCCAGTATAATATCTCTGGCCGACAGCGACCATAACTCTCCAGAGTGTCTCGTAGCTGACATGGGTGAAACGGAGATTTTCGGTTATCCATTTCTTATGTACATCTTTTACGATAAGACGTACAATGTGGTGATAAAAGAAAATCTGGACGATAGAACTTACTATCTCAAGGTGAAATGGACTGTCCGCCTGTACAACGACAGGATCATTTTCCCGATGAGAGCGTTTTGTGTAATGATGCTGGCACATCACGATGGTAACGGTACGACGTTCGAAGACGAGGTCACGGCAACTCTCTACAGGGCGGCACCGGGGGTTTCGCACCCATCGGCGCCGGCATGTGCAAACATCACCGCATACTCTAAGCCGTTCACGCCGGACAACCTGACGGGGTGGTACGAAGTGTACATGCATGTGACGGTGTTCCCCGTGATCTTTGGGCTTGGTGGATTCATGGATATGATTGATATTCAAAAAACAATAGAGATTGAGAACAGTTGAAACGGTGACCAGAATTTCTTTCCCGCCGGGTTGCATAATATAATATTTCTTAGCAGAAATAAGAAAACGTTATGAATGAGGGTCTCCTCAGATAATCCTCGAGCTCAATAAAAATGGGAAAGAGAGATATCATATCAATACTGAACAGATTCGATGATGCATTGAGCAAGGACATAGAGGTTGTTACAACAGATTCTATCTCGATGTGGAATTAAGCTATCTATATGCTCCTTAGAGGATCGATTGTTGTGGTTCATTACTCTTTATCTAAGTTCATGGCATGTACGTTACTTCAAGCGTTGGAGCGTCTTTGGTATAATACTCCTTTTGGGCTATCACGAAAGATTTTCCTGCGGGGGCATCATCCCATTCGAGTAACAAACCGTAATTCCTCTCTGGATGTTTATGCCATTCTTTGACCACGTCAGTTATGTTGAAAATCAACGTTGGATAGCCAGAGAAATCGCTTGCCCTTGCAATTATAGTGGGATCTAAATCGCCACCAGGAGTTTTCCAGTCTTCTGTTTTGTTTCTCTTATTCCATGTAACCTCATACTCTTCCCATGGATATAGCACCTCGTGGATGCTTAAAGAAGAGCTGGATGGTGCACCATAAGGAGAAGGACCATCGATCTTCAGTATTAATTTCGCTTGGATTATGGTGGAGTTTCTCGGTATCAAACTCAAGTTGAACCTTATTATTCCTCTGCCGATACCGTAATAGGTATTTCCGATGTACATCCATGGATACCAGCCATAATTTCTGAAGTACAAATGCTCCGCAAGCCATGCATCTTCGGCACATCTTATCACAACGGTGACTGGCATTGCTGGAAGCGTTCTGAATTTGTGCTCATCGCTTTCAGCAGTATTTCCGCTCGTATCCGTGCTGACAACTTTGAAGTAGTATGTCTTCCCCGCCTCCAGTCCTTTTATCGTAATCTTATGGTGCATTACAAACGCGGGATCGTATACTTCATGGGAATAATTACCACTTTCTGTTCCGTATCTGACGAGACTATCTGAGATCTCATTGGTGTACCATTCTATCGTTGCAGAATTGTTTGTGCAGGAAAACGAAACGTTTTCTATCTCCGGAGGTGAAGCATCGGTTATTAGTTCATAGGTTACAACAAGTCTGGGGGCGAGTTTCTCGTTCCAATCGGCCTGATAGATGATGAACAGTTTGCCCATCGGTGCGGTATCGTCCTCCAACAAAAATCCATAGTTACTCGATGGATCTCTTATCCATTCCTGGACAACTTCTGAAATCTCCTCGCTTTCAAAAACGATTTTTCCATTTGAATTAAACGATACGCTCTCGAGCGCCGGACCAAAGTCGCCACCGGGGTGATCCCATTTCATTATCCCATCTCTCGTGTACCATGTCACTCCACACTCTTTCCATGGAGCTAACAGTTTATGAATCTTCAAAGAGACGTTATGTTTAACGTGATAGACGTCAAGTATCAGCTTTGCCTCTAGAATCCTTGCATTGCTTGGTATAGAGCTGAGATCAAATTTCAAAATTCCTCTGCATGTTCTCCATCCATACTTCCCGATGTAAATGTACGGATAGAACCCATAATCCGTTGCAGCCTCGAGCAACATCGCATCATGTGTAACCGTTATGTTTTTTGTAAAGGACGCGACCTTCACTTTCAGTGTTATGCTTTTGACTTCTTCTTTATTTCCGAACACATCGACGGAGTAATACCATATTGTGAAAGTGCCCTCATCTGTTATTGTGATGTTGAAAGTATCGTTTCCAGAAATGGTGACCCATGGCCCTTCTTGCGAGAAGGAATAATTAGTGTAAGCCACATCGGTATCATCCATACGATAGAACGTCACAAAGACCGGTACAGAATTTATCCATCCGCTCTCGTTAGGTTCTGGTGTGATTTTAGTTGTTGTGATGGGTGGTGTGGTATCATTTTCTGCGGCGATCCAGCTCACCTTCCACTCCTTCAATATTGGAGATAAAGGAGGATTTTCTGTCCATAACACGGCCTTCAACCTTATCGCTCTCTTTCCAGAAAGGGCAGAGAGGTCATCCCCCTTCCCGGTCAAGTTGGAGCAGAGCACCTCTCCAGTTTCGGCATCCAGTATAAAGAAGCTTATGTGCGTTCCTTCTGGTGCTTCATAATCTGCATAGAATTTATCCCAGGATTTCAATGAAGTCGGAGTAATTGGAGTGGAGATAAGATATGCCGAAGTCGAGCCCGCAACGATCTCGAGATAAGGCCTTTGCTCCTCCTTTGCTTCCCTGGATCTGAACCAGTCGAGTCTGTAAATTCCCCATCTTATTTTCGACCTCAAAATTAAACCTATCGTGTCCCCCCACTCCACATCTATTGGATTTTCGGCACCGGGACCTTTCAGTGTGAACACGAGCCACTTTCCAGCCAAATTACCCGAAACATTTACCGAATCTATCACCGTTTCCGTAAAATCTCCTCCATAATTGTCCCATGTCAAATTTTCACTTTCATCTCTGTATTTGTAATTGCAATCATCCTCATCAAACGTTTTTGTTAATCTATGCATCAAGATAGTATTGTTCTCGTCAGCACTATCGGTTTTTGATACGTACAGATGCAACCTGACGGATTTTATTTTTCCAGTTCCATTTGGTAGTCTGAACTCTAGGATGCTTCTGCATCTATCAAAGTATCCAACACCGAAATCTCCCTTTCCACTTGACCAGCTCCTCATCCAGTATGGGGTTATAACGGCATCCTTCAGCGGATACACCTTATTCTCGGGGAACTTGATCTTCGCTGAACCATTGCTTATCTCTATGTTTTTTGAACTCTCTATCTTTGTTTCATCATCAAAGTAATCCCACCAATATGTGGCAATTGAAAAACGATGAATTGTACTTTTGGAATTTACATTCCTATGGATACTTAAATCTTGGCACCTATAGTAAAGTGTGTATGATTTTCCATCTTCAACGGAGAGATTGAGACAATGTTCCGTTCCTCCCGTTACGGTAAAGTTTATCCCTTCACCATATTCAAAGTCCGAGAAGGAATATTGACATATCGCCGGCTCATCGGTTTTTATCTTTATCTTTACATATGGGGTACCACCTTCGATTACTGAATTGTTTTCTGGATATACTATCGTGATAACCGGTGGAGTTATATCTGGGGCTTTCGTTTTGAAACTTTTCTCTGTGCTCGTTGCCGTTTCATTTAAAGTTTTTGATTCCACGACGAAATAATACGTTGTGTTTGAAGTTAGATTGTTGAGTTTTATGCTATGGTACCTCGTAAGGGTTGGGTCGAACACATGCTCTGTATAGTTTCCCGACGATTTGCCATACTTTACCAATGAATCCGCTTCTTTATTCGTCTGCCATGAAACGATCGCCGAATTTTCTGCTATGCTGCTTACCTTTATAAGAGAGATTTGAAGCGGGACTTCTCCTCCCCCAATCGGCGAGATCACGGTTCCTCCCGATGTATACAATAGGCCATTCTCTTCGTCCATGTCCTCGCCCGCGATGTCATACCTTGTTTCAATCACTTTCATATCTGAGGGATTTGATATATCGATCACGCGGAAACCCCAGCTCGCAACCCTCGGAAGGGAGTAGGCATAGATTCCATAGACAACGACAGAATTTGTTCCACATGTGTAGACCTTATCCAATATAACTGGATTTTCTGGATCAGAAATATCAATGGAATACAGATAGTTGCCGGCGCCCACGTAAACGACACCCCCAGAAATGTCCAGCTGTCGACCCCTGACTGTGTACGCATTTATGCTCACATTGCTCACCACTTTTGGATTTGTTCTGTTAGAGATGTCTATGATAAACACGCCTCTGCTTCCCGCGGTAACGAGATAATCATCTCCATATCTCGCAAAAGGCTGACCGGTACCGAGGTTTTCGTTGTAAACTAATTTTGGATGTTTAGGATCTGAAATATCGTAAACCCTCAAGCCTCCTGCATATAGATAGTTGTCAACTATAACCATGTAGCCTGCAAGATTTGGACCGCATCCCTGGTAAACGAATTTTGGATTCTCGGGATCCGAAATGTTCACTACGGCAAGATCTCCCCAGCCATACGAAAGGAACCAATAGTTATCTTTTATTTCGACTCCGAAATGCCTCCCATCTGTTTTTACCCATGCCACTTCCCTTGGATCCGTGGGATCAGAGACATTCAATATCCAACCTCCGGCGTTATGAGAGCCTATAAATGCATAATTTCCCTTCACTTTTATACTATCCCCCACGGGAACCGGCATCCATGGCCACGTCATTAGCCTTGGATGCTCCATATCCGTTACATCTACAATCACCCATCCACCCGAGAAGCCGGTCATGACTGCATAAGTTCCATATGGCATTTCATGAACATATATGCTCTCTGTATAACCTGGAAAACCACCGAATTTAGTAACTAATACCGGATTCGTTGGGTCTGAAACGTTATAAATTCTGAAGCCTTCGTAGCGGGTGGATACGAATAAGTAGTCTCCGAATAACCTTATATCGTTTGCATTGGGATCGTGATCACCTATTACTTCTGCAACTTTTACGGGATTTTTCGGGTCCGAAACATCTATTACATAAAATCCGAAGTGGTAGCGTGTAACAAAAACGTAATTGCCCTTCTTTGCAAAGCTGGAAGGACCTTCCCTGTATCCTCCTGGATTTTGCCACTTACCGATCATCGAGGGATTTTTTGGGTCCGATATGTTAATGATATACAGGTAGTTGTGGTAATCTCCCGTGTATAGATAATTTCCTTCAACATAAAGTCTCCTTATACCTCTGGAATCCCCTCCCAACTCATCTACATCTATCCCTGCAACTTTCATGGGGTTTTTCTTATCCGAAATATCGACGATTGTGATATCATCTCTGTAAGGATTGGGTGTGGTGAGATATGCATAGTTGCCCTCAACATGAACATCCTTTCCGCCTATATCCATAGAAGAGAGGATATAGGCATTTTTGGGATCGGAGATATCCGCTATTACGAATTTCTTCCCTATCACATAAAGGCAATTTTTGTACGCGTACAAACCTTGGATGGTACCCGCTCCGGTATGTAGTATACAGACCGGTGGAGTCTTTTCCTTATATGCTCCCAGCTTTCTAGGTCCTCCAAACGTATCTTTGTACTCCATCTTTATGTTTTCAATCTTTTCTTTTGTTGAGATATCATAGATCCTGACCTGCCCACCGCTTGCTACATATAGGTAATTTCCATAGGCTATTGCATCGTAAGATGCTCCCATGTCCCATCTGCCAAGGATCTGCGTCTTTTGTGCGGATGCTGCACTTGATATGGCTATTGCCAAAAATCCAAGCAGAAGAATCAACACAATTAACTTTCTCGTCTCTCCCACCCCAAATTTAATTTTTGTAAGTCCTGCTTTAAATAACTTTTTATTCTCGAAAAGAGATATCAATACCCCTCCAATGTCCGTCCGAGTTTCGATGGATTTAACCCTTTTTGAGATATACCAAAGTAGAGAATCAGATTGATAGGTGCTTTTTACTTTGATAGACATTCACAACCTCTTCCAAAATGTACTTTCCGATGTGTGGTTTGAGAGCCTTCTTTGATACCAGATCAACTTTTCTCCCTATCAGCTTGCTCAGATATTCCTCGAGTTCAAGAAATTTAAAGAAACCTATGGGTTTCTCAAATTCAACCAGTATATCAACATCACTTTCCTCTTTCGCCTCTCCTCTCACTATCGAGCCGAATATTCCTATTTCCTTGACATTGTACTTCTCTCTGAGCTCTTTCTTGTGTTTCCCGATAATCTCTTTTATCTCATTTAGTGATTTTTCCCTGCCACATGTAGCCATTCTCCTCATGGTTTTTTAAGTTTTTGAGTCATGAGTTATGATATCATGCAATAATCAGTTCCCATCCCTATCCCCTCCTCACATTTTTGCAAATTTCATCCAAAATAAAATGGTTGCGATTTTGAGGGTTTTGAAGGAATTTCTCATATCATGTTGCATGA
>CAYSPA010000051.1:0-468 GCA_964432835.1 uncultured Thermoplasmatales archaeon
AAGGAAAATATTCTTTATGTTGGTGAGTGCAAGTACCATCATCTCCCAGGAGAAAGAGTTGATTTGCAAGTGGCTTTATATAATTACGCAAGGTTCTTAGACCTAAAGAACGGTGAATATTTCCGAGAGCCTCAATTTTCTGCCCTAAAAATAAAACCAATGTTAGTAACAAATACAAAATTTACTAGTCAAGTAAGAAGGTATTCTAGATGTGTTGGTGTGGAATTGTTAGGATGGAACCATCCAAAGAACAAAGGATTGGAGTATATCATTGAAAAAGAAAAACTTTATCCTATTACTGTTCTGCCTTCTTTCAGGGGGTATTTGAAAGATATATTTTTTAGGAATAGGATAGTTTTAGCGAGCGATTTAATTTCTTTTGATATAAAAAGGTTGTCAAGGAAATTAGGTGTTCCAATAAAGTCAATTTATCCTCTTGTAAATGAAGCCAAAATGTTATTAGAACAA
>CAYSPA010000051.1:478-8235 GCA_964432835.1 uncultured Thermoplasmatales archaeon
AAAATTAATAAAAAAATAATTATGCAGCAACCACAAAAAGAGATAAAAATTAAAGCCAAAGACGAAGATTTAAAAGGTTTATATTCCAACTTGATGCAGATATACCACACGAAAGAAGAATTTTGCTTGGATTTCTTTAATATCTTTCCTCCGCAAGGAGTTTTAGCCTCAAGAGTTATAATGAGCCCTGCTCATATAAAAAGAATGGCTAAGGCCTTGGAGGAAAATATTAAGAAATATGAGGAGAAATATGGGAATATAGAGAGCTCCGAAGAAAAAGAAGGTTTTGTAGGGTTCCAAGTGAAATAAAGCCAATCCCTAACTTTTAAGATTTTAGTTTGTTTTTAAGTTGTAAAGTTAAATTCCGTGTGCGAGGTCACAAATTCATCATTTGGACCATACCTAGGATTGCCAACAGTTTTGATTGTTGTAGGTGGTGTACCGCCGATAGTGATGATTTTGCTACATTTTGCGATTAAATTATCATCATCTATCACGGTCAGTGTTACATTATATGTTCCGCTGCTTTCGTATTGATGGATTGGACTTCGCTCATAACTTATATTTCCATCTCCAAAATCCCAAGTCCAGTTAACTATAATTCCGTCCAAGTCAAAAGAGGTACTGTTAAATCGGATGGTTTGATTCATCGAATCTTCTATGTACCACTCGAAATCAGCTATTGGATATATGGCATCCGTAGATATATCGATAATCAAACCATCTATATTTGATTTAATTCCGTGTAGATCTATCTCTTTTGGATAGCCAGGATAATCATCAAAATCAAAAACACCGTCACTGTCGTTATCATAACCTATCCTCAGAACAATGTCCGGACCGTATATATTGTGAAGAGAAAAGTTTCCAAATTCATCCGTTACAGATCGTATACCCCAATCTGCATTAGAAATTTGCACAACTATATCCTCTACAGGCGTGCCGTTTTTCCTTATCATCCCGGAAATATTGTGCCCAGTAAATTGTTTTTCATCAACATACTCAAACAAAACATTCTCTCCGTTTGTCCTATTAAATACTAATTTTACTATGCCCACATCTCTTGCCAAAATAAAATAACCATTACCGTCTAGATATTCGAATTCATCTGTTAGGGTCATATCTACCCTTATACAATCCTCGAAAAAATTTCCGTTCACAGTTGTATTTCCTATCCATCTAGCGTAGTATACTCTGTTAAAAAAAGACCATCTATCTCCAGATTTGAAGAAAAATGTTGGCAAACAGAAATCAAAATAGAAATTTGCCTGATTGCCGACAGGATATCCGTGATTAAACGTGGTCACTTTTCTACCCCATAGATCCCAAATTCTTCCCGCCATAGAAGAATCACAGAAGTATCCTCCATGAAATCCTTCATCTACGAGCGTAAAAACGAAATCTATATCATGGGGCTTGTTACTCTCAAAGTACTGTGAAACTGCCCATACATAGCAGTCCAGATTGCTCCAGTCGTCTGTGACGTGGTACTTGATTCCATGACCTATTGTTATATTAAAATAATCAAGGCTGTAACCATCTGGTATCTGGAACGAAGAGTAGTTATAGATGTTTAAAGTGGTATGTTTAAATGTGTCACAATCCAATGTCCTGCCGTCATCTGTTATTCTTCTAAGTTCTAACTGGACATTAAAAATACCATTATACTTCAACTCATGTACTGAAGGCCACATAAAGAACTGTAGAGAGACGTTATGTATGCCTCTGGAGAGATTAGAGAAGTTTTCGCTACCGACGTTATGCAGCCATTCCCATTCACCAGTTGTTTCATTGTAGTATCTCAGATTTCCTTGAATGATATATTCTCCAGGTTCTGAAACGTTTACACCGACTTCGACAACCAAGTAGTTGTACAATCCATCATCATCGGTATCCAAACCATAGTCACTGAAGTTTCCAGTAAACTCTGCGGGAGGAGAGTCGAAATCTGAATATTCATATGGCTGTGTTATGTATTCTGTCTCATCAAGCTGCAACCACTCAGGGTAAGTATAAAGTTCGAGATCTGCCTTGTAGCTTCCATTGTAACCGAGATTATAGAGTTGATAACCATTGAACTTCAGTGAAATGGTGTGGCTACCAACATATAGGAAGGTATGGTTGTGAGCGTAACAATTCAGCCATTCCCATTCACCAGTTGTTTCATTGTAGTATCTCAGATTTCCTTGAATGATATATTCTCCAGGTTCTGAAACGTTTACACCGACTTCGACAACCAAGTAGTTGTACAATCCATCATCATCGGTATCCAAACCATAGTCACTGAAGTTTCCAGTAAACTCTGCGGGAGGAGAGTCGAAAGAAGGTGGTACATCCTCCTTGTACAAAATGTCACTGTTGATGTCATTGGAAAGAACCTTGGTCATGAGTGTGAATGAGTTCGAGATGCCTAAGCTGTATAATGGTAGCGTAAAAACGAGGAGTATGAGTAAAATCTTATTATCCATCTCTACCGCCTCTCTCCAATAAGTTTATTTTGGATAGGGGGATTTAAAAACTATTAACTTCGATTTATTTATAAAATTTTCTGAAAACTAGTGGTTCAAGAGTTGATGATGAATTAGTTGCACAAAAATGGATGCTGCTAGGTTAATGGTACTCATTTTCCTTCCACTTGTCAAACTACTGATGTGTTGTTGGAAAGATTTTTAACGACCATTGACATACCATAATCCGGGAGGTAGAATTATGACGTCGCTTCTTGATCTCGAGCCGAAGATAGTTTGGAAGTACTTTGATGACATAAGGAAGATACCGAGGTGCTCGAAGCACGAGGAGAAAATAAGAGAGTACATTGTGAATTTCGCGAGGGAGAACGGCTTTGATTACCAGGTTGACAAAGCTGGAAATGTGGTAGTCAGAAAGTCAGGAAGTCCGGGCATGGAAAACAAGCCGATAGTTGTTCTGCAATCTCACATGGACATGGTTTGTGAGAAAAACAAAGATGTGAAACACGATTTCTCCAAGGATCCCATAAAGGTCAAGATCGAGGGGGAGTGGGTAACGGCAGATGGTACAACTCTGGGAGCGGATGATGGCATAGGTGTAGCTACTGCTCTCGCCATACTCACTGATGAGAATATCAAACACCCACCGATAGAGGCGCTGTTCACGGTAGATGAAGAAACCGGGCTGACCGGAGCTTTTGCACTGGAAGGGGATTTCCTCAAAGGCAGGATAATGATAAATCTGGACAGTGAGGATTTCGGAGTGATCTACATAGGCTGCGCCGGCGGAGGAGATTCGACGATAAAGTTACCAGTGAAGAAGACAGATATCCCATCCGGTATGAAAATTTTCAGTGTTTTTGTAAAGGGACTCAAAGGTGGTCACTCCGGCTGTGACATCCATGAGCAGAGGGGAAACGCCATAAAGATTCTCGCTCGGATTCTCTGGAAGGTCAAAAAAGATATGGATATGAGAGTGGTGAACATAACCGGTGGCGACAAGCACAACGCGATTCCGAGAGAGGCTGAAGTGATAGTTGCCGTGGAGGATGAAAGGAGATTCAGAGAAATTGTTGAAAATGAGGCAAAGGATATACTCGAAGAAATAAAACCCGCAGATCCAGATATGAAAGTTGAAGTGAAGGAGGCAGATGGAAAGGATTGTCTTGACAAGGATTCAACTGAGAAGGTCATAGACCTGCTCTATGCACTGCCACATGGCGTGCTGGCAATGAGCTACGATATACCCGATCTGGTCGAAACCTCAACGAATCTCGCCAAGGTCAGAACGGAGGATGATATGATAACCGTTGTGATGAGTTCGAGGAGTTCCAGCAAAACGGAATTGCAGGCAACGAGAGATAGAATAAGAGCGATAGCGGAACTGGCGGGAGCGGAAGTTGAGGAGGGTTCAACATATCCTGGATGGAAGCCAAATCTAAACTCAAAGATTCTGAAACTCGCCAAGGAGGTCTTCAAGGAAATGTTCGGAAAGGAACCGGAGGTAAAAGCAATCCACGCAGGTCTTGAGACGGGAGTCATAGGAGAGAAATTTCCGGGCATGGACATGATATCTATAGGTCCCGACGTCAAGAATCCTCATACCCCGGATGAGAGGGTACACATAGGCTCGGTAGAGAAGTTCTACAAATACGTGGCCAAGATTCTCGAGAGAGTGGAATGAATTTTTTCTCCCATCTTTTATAATTTTTTTGTTGAACATCATCGAGTTTCCCGAAATCTATTTATAATAGCTTATGCTTATTTGGTTGGGGATAGGATGGAAGATATAACCGTCAGGACAGACGATCTTCAGAAGTTTCTGCTTGATGAGATTGCCGTGGAAGATGAGGAAGATGAACTCGCATTTTATATCAACAGATTCAACCTCGATCCAGAAACCATAAAGACCATGCCAGCCCTCAGTGAGCATGTAAAAACGCTCCTATCAGAAGCGGCAGAATCGGGCACCAGTAGCATGGAAGATGAACTCGCCTTCTTTATCAAAAGATTCAATCTCGATGTGGAAACTCTTGCGGCGATGCCGGCTCTCGAGGAGCATGTGAGAAATCTTTTGCCCGAAATCAACGAGTGAGACATGGTATCGTAAAGGGATAGATTCTAACACAAAATTCGAAAGTAATATAAGGCTCCTTCCAATACACCTTCTCAGGGGGTAGTTCATGCACATAGAAAGTCTATTTTCAGAAAGAATGAAAACAATGAGACCCTCCGAGATCAGAGAACTACTCAAACTCACCCAGAATCCTGAAATAATATCATTTGCTGGAGGATTGCCAAATCCAGAAGCCTTCCCCGTAGATGAACTTGTCGAAATAACCAGAGAGATTCTGGAGAAGCACGGAAAAATGGCTCTTCAGTACGGACCAACCGAGGGAATAAGGGGTTTTCGTGAGGTTCTTGCATCAAGATGTGCAAAGGATGGAATGGATGCAACATCTGAAAACGTGATCATAACGACCGGTTCCCAGCAGGGTCTCGATATGATTGGGAGGGTCTTTTTGGATCCGGGAGACACCATTATCGTGGAGCTTCCAACCTACCTCGGTGCGATAAACGCATTCAGAGCCTATGAGGTGAATTTTGAAGGCGTCCCACTTGATGAGGAAGGAATGAAGACCGATTTGCTCGAAGAGAAAATCGAGGAACTGAAGAAGAAAGGAATAACACCAAAATTCATCTACGTGGTACCGACTTTTCAAAATCCAGCGGGGGTTGTGATGTCAGAGAGCAGAAGAAGAAAACTCATAGATATAGCTAATGAGCACGACCTGATAGTGATAGAAGATGACCCATATGGAAAGCTGATATACGAGGGAAAGCCCGCAAAACCGATAAAGGCACTGGATGACGAAGGAAGAGTCATATATCTCTCGACGTTCTCAAAAATCCTCGCACCCGGATTTAGGCTGGCGTGGATAGTGGCATCAGAAGAACTTATCAGGAAACTAACCATAGCAAAACAGGCTCTCGACCTCTGTAGCAATACCTTTGTCCAGTTTGTTGCCAAAGAATTCATAGAGGGTGGCTATCTCGATTTGCACATAATGAAGATAATAGAGATGTACAGGCCAAAGAGGGACAAGATGATAGAAGCCATAAAGAATTACTTCCCATCAGATACAATCTTTTACAAACCGAGGGGAGGAATGTTTGCATGGGTAACGATACCCGGAAACATAGATACAGAAGAGATGTTCCTAGATGCCATAAAGGAGAAGGTCGCCTACATTCATGGAAAGGCATTCTACGTGGATGGCGGCGGCGCAAACTCGATGAGATTGAACTTCTCATACTCATCAGAGGAATTGATCGATGAGGGCATGAGAAGGTTGGGCAAAGTTATAGAGAAAAAGCTGAAAGAGACAAATAGTTGAAGACGGTCAACCTCAAATCACCTAACCTTCTACTTTTCTCCATGAACCTCAGGAAAATGATGTGAGATTCTCCACCTTGAAATAAAATTATAAAAATTAGGAGGAGGATTTTAGTATTCAAATTCGCTACTCTCTTCTCCCTTCTCTCCCCCGCCTTTTCCACCCTTTTCCTCTGTGCCTTTGGCTGCGATTATGTCGTCGATCCTCAGGATCATTATCGCTGCCTCTGCCGCGGACCTGACTTCCTGTGTGCTGACTCTCAGTGGTTCGATGACATTCTTCTTCATCATATCTGCGACATCTCCGGTCTCAACGTCGATCCCCGCATATTTCATACCCTTCTTGTGTTCAGCCCTGACCTTTATCATCATATCGATCGGATCGAGACCAGCATTCTCTGCAAGCGTTCTTGGCACTACCTCGATTGCATCTGCGAATGCCTCTATCGCCATCTGTTCCCTGCCACCAACGGATGGAGCATACTCTCTGAGCTGGATCGCTATCTCAGTGGCTGCTGCACCTCCTCCAGGCGTAATCTTTCCATCCTCGAGCGCAACCTTCACCACCGACAGAGCATCGTGCAGGGCTCTCTCCAGCTCATCGACGATGTGCTCTGTACCTCCTCTGATCAGTATTGATACGGCCTTTGGATTCTTACACTCCATTATGAAAGTCATTCTGTCATCGCCTATCTTTCTCTCCTCCACCAGTCCCGCTGTACCGAGGTCCTTTGGTGTCAGGTCATCGAGGTTTGATACTATCTTTGCACCCGTTGCCTTTGCGAGCTTCTCCATGTCGCTCTTCTTTGCCCTCCTCACCGCGTATATTCCTTCCTTCGCCAGGAAGTGCTGGGCAATATCATCTATACCCTTCTGACATATCAGAACATTTGCGCCCGCCTTCTTCACCTTCTCGACCATCTTCCTGAGCATCGCCTCCTCTTCGTCCAGGAACTTCTGGAGCTGTGATGGATCGGTTATCTGGATCCTTGCGTCAACCTCCGTCTTCTTAACCTCAAATGGTGCGTTTACAAGCGCTATCTTTGCGTTCTTAACGATCTTTGGCATGCCCTCGTGTACCCTTTCCTTGTCGAGGATTATACCCTCTATCACCTGAGTATCCTCTATGCTACCTCCCTGCTTCTTTGTTATCTGGATATTATCCAGATCAACGACCGTTCTTCCATTGATCTCCTCCGCAACCATTGTTACAGCTTTTACAACTATATCCGCAAGCAGATTCTTGGCTGCGCTTGCACCCTTGCTTGCCATCGCCGTCATAGCTATGTTTCTCAGGGTTTCCTTGTCATCCTTCTTAATGGTCTTTGCCATGGAGTTCAGGATTTCGACCGCCTTATCCGCTGCCATCTTGAAACCACTTGCTATGATTGTTGGGTGAATATTCTTCTCGAGAAGTTCTCCTGCTGCCTTCAGGAGTTCACCTGTCAGAATTACAGCTGTGGTTGTACCGTCTCCGCACTCCTCATCCTGAGCTTTTGCAACCTCGACCATCATCTTTGCGGCGGGGTGCTCAACGTCTATCTCCTTGAGAATCGTTGCACCGTCGTTTGTTATTATTACATCTCCCATGCTGTCGACGAGCATCTTGTCCATACCCTTTGGACCAAGCGTTGATCTAACTGCATCAGCTATGGCTCTTGCCGCCATTATGTTGCTGTACTGCGCACTTCTACCTCTCTCGCGCTTGGTTCCCTCCTTCAACACTATTATGGGCTGCTGTGCTAACATTCTCTATACACCTCCCTAATCTTTGTTGAGTCTCAGCCGAGAATCCATATATAAATACTTCTATATAAAGTTTGCTGTTAGATTGCTGGAGATTGTCAACTTTTTCACCTCCAGCACAGATTATAGATGGCACACCATGCCAT
>CAYSPA010000052.1:0-8229 GCA_964432835.1 uncultured Thermoplasmatales archaeon
TTCCAAGGGAAAGCATCCATTCTCTTAATGTGGAGGAAAAGTTAAATCTTGTGGAGAGCGAAACTTTTAAAAGATAACTCCAGCCCGGGTGGAAAAGAAATATAGTACAGTAAGGATATAGATTTATGAGAATGAAAAGAACGGGTGTGGCCGATTTACCCCTTCATCCGGGAAGAGCTCCGAGATGGTTATTTGAGAGAATGGTAAAACTGGGGAGAGCAATAAGCGAGATTCTGATTCTTGAATACGGCAGGGATGAGTTTCTTAGAAGACTATCAGACCCTTTCTGGTTTCAGGCATTTTCGTGTGTTCTGGGTTTTGACTGGCATTCTTCTGGAACCACCACCGTCACATGTGGAGCCCTCAAGGAGGCGATAAATCTCTCTGAATACGGAATATCCGTAGCTGGAGGAAAAGGGTCTGTATCAAGAAAAACCCCTGATGAGATCAAAAAATTTGGAGAAATTCTATCTTTGAGCGATAGCAGAATAGATTCTCTCATATACTCGAGCCGGATGGCGGCGAAGGTGGATAACTCGGCCATTCAGGATGGTTACAATCTCTACCATCACGTTTTCATATTTTCCGAGGATGGTAAGTGGGTTGTGATCCAGCAGGGCATGAATGAGAAAAATAGGTATGCGAGGAGATACCACTGGCTATCTGAAGAGGTGAAATCATTCGTAAATGAACCCCATTCCGGAATAGCCGGATACGAAAAGAAAGAGAGGGTTCTTAATATGGTTGCAAGAGAGAGCGAGGAATGCAGAAAGGCATGTGTGGATATTGTGAAAGAAAATCCAAAGAAACTCGTAAACTGGTTCAGAAGAATCAGCTATCAGAAAACACTCGATGGAGAAGAGATATTATCAATGCCCATGAGCATAAACTGGTCTCTCATGAAAAAGATGTATGATTTCCAGCCGACCAATTACGAGGAGCTTCTATCGATACGAGGGGTGGGTCCCAAGACGGTTAGGTCTCTTGCCCTCATAGCGGACTTGATATACGGATCAAAACCCTCCTGGAGAGATCCCATAAAATTTACATTCACAGTCGGAGGAAAAGATGGCGTTCCCTATCCGGTGGATAGAAAGGTCATGGATGAGACCATCGATATCTTGGCCAACAGCATAAAAGATGCCAGGATAGGTGACAGAGAAAAAATGAAAGCTTTAAAGAGATTGAGAGTATTAATTCCCGAGGGGATTCGCTGAATGATACTGTCGGATAGAGATATACGGATGATGGTGGAAGATGGTGAGATAGAAATACATCCTTTCTCGGAGGACAATCTAACTCCAAATGGTTATGATTTGAGCATTGGAGAGATATACATAAGAAAGATGGATAAACATGTGAGAGAAGGAAGGGTAAATATACCACCTCTGACCTGGTTCGCCATAAGTACGAAAGAGTTCATCGGGCTGAGCGATAAGATCACCGCTCAACTCTGGATAAGGTCAAGTTATGCCCGAAGAGGAATCTTTGCAAGTTTTGGCAAGGTTGATGCGGGATTCAGGGGAACCCTGACAATTTCATGCTTTTCTGCTGATGGAGAGGTTGAGCTCGAGATAGGCGATAGGTTTTGTCAGATAGTTTTTGAATTGCTGAAAAGTAAGGTGGAAAAGACCTACGATAAAAGATCGGGTCATTTTCAGAATCAGAGGGGTATAAAACTGGTTGATTGAAATTAACTAAACTTCCAGAACCTTTCTGGCAAATGTCAGATAACCGGTGTGACCGAGCATGTCAAAGTTTGGTCTCACCCCCTTTTCAACGACAACCATTTCTCTCTGTAGAGTTTCTATTGTTCTTATCTCTATGAAAGGATATTTTCTTAGGGTTTTCACAGTTCTCTCCACCTGCGATACGAGAGGCGAGTATGAGCAGAAATATCCACCCACCTTGAGAGCATTGTATGCATGCTCGACCACATCCCACGGATTGGGGATATCCAGAATCACGGCATCAACATCTCTTTCTTCTATCCCTTCGGTTATATCTCTCTCCTTGATTTCTATATTTTCTCCCAGACCAACATCCCTGAGATTCCTCTCCGCGAATTTCTTAAAATCCTTCCTTTTCTCGTAGGATATAATTTTTCCCTCTTTCCCAACAACCTGCGAAAGTATGCATGTGAGAGAGCCAGACCCTATACCACCTTCCACAACCACGCATCCTGGGACTATGGAGCAATTTACAATTATGTGTGCGGCATCTTTTGGCAGGATTATCTGGGCTTTTCTTCTTAAAGAACCCCATCTGTCAAAAGATGAAGGCTTCAGAATCCATACATCCTTCTGCGAAAGTCTGATTTTTGTTCCATAATCCATGCCTACAAATGTTTTTGGGTCTACTATGCCGAATCCTTTAATCTTCCTCTTCTTGGAAGAGGTGTTGAGCAGGCATCTCTTTCCGTTTTCATCCACCAGCACTACCTCTTCCCCTTCCCTAACCTTCATGTTAACTCACCACGGGGGACAGAGAGAATATTTCCAGATCCAGATTATCTCTCCACTCATCGATACAATCGCATTGCAACTCTTCAAAGTATCCTACATCTTGATAAAGGGAAAATCTCTCTATGGCATCGAGCACGGAATTATCGCACTCTCCGCAGTTGTGTGCCCCCCTTTCTTTCCCTCCACCGGTGATGTCACATTTTATCCTCTTGCCCTTTAGTATCTTCTTCCCTTCTTTGAGCACCTCGACGACACTCCAGAGCCATGGAGGTCTGTACTCTCCCCTTTCCCATAAAAATTCCACAAGAGTATATCTGTGCACGGATACGGGATTCAGCGAAACCGTATCGGTAATATCCTTTATCTTCTCTATGCTATGCACACAGTCATCTATGGCTTCTCTTTCTCTCAGAAAAGGTGGTTTCAGCAGAATATATGTTTTGAGGAGGGCGCCCGCCTCCTTGACTATTTTTGCACTCTCCAGATATTCGGAAAATCCGAAACCCTTGTTTATTGAATATTGCAAGACCTTGTCATTTGCCGATTCAAGGCCTATTGATATTTCCATACTTTTGGGGTGAATAAATTTCATGAGATGGTTCAATCTGTCATAGCTAACGAATTCGGGTCTGCTCTCAACGGAGATGACTTTCAGATTTTTCAAACCGGATAATTTCTCGATGATTTTTTTCTGCAGCGAAAACTCTATTTCCTGCGGGTCAAGAAAACTTCCGGAAGTGAATATCTTGATTATCTCCTCGTCTCGATATCCTGATATTGCATGATCAACCTGTTTCAAAATATCGTCTGGCGAAATTCCTTTCAAACTGTCCTTAAAGTATCCACACATGGAGCATGCATTCCATCTGCAGCCTGAGGTTCTGAGTACAACAACAAGAGCTTTCACTGGCTTTCCATTGAGTATTTCTTCCTCTCTCCACATTCTTGCGGGTAAGTGCGAATTACCTTTACCTGTGACGGCACGTCGTCTGATATCTAATATCAAATGATGTAACTCTTTCATCTTTTCTTCTTCCATACAGCCACCAGAATTAATGATAACACCGCAACCAATATTTCAAATCCAGGTGTGATGGCCCTGGGTCTGGGTGATGGCAGTTTTTCTTTAAATTCGGGAGGTTTTTCCGTTCCTATCGAGTTATCATTTGAGTCCGTGGAGAACACATACACGGAACTATCGCTTACCGTGTTGTTCACTTTCTTATCGTAGAAGTAGTGCATCACCTCTGCTTTCACCACCAAAGTGACATTCTTTCCTTTCTCCCATCCCTCGTATATGGGAGATGTTTCATACAGATTGTTGGACCTGGTGAGATTGATTTTATGTCCATCCACGATGTAATATGTCAGGAAGTTTTCCTTACTCAACTCCTTTATCTCAAATCTGATGGGAGTGGCATGATTGACCTTACTGCCATTATCTGGATAAGCCAGGGCGATGGCATCCTCCGAGTACCAGAAGGAGTCCTTTACCACCTTTCTATTACCCGTTGTATCTTCAGCGGTTATGGTGATATTGAATCTGCCCATGAGATTCTTGCTGTTTTTGTACTCCCATATATAGAGACCCTCATAGGTGGTGTGAGATGGATAAACGATTTCCCCTCCCGGCTCCTCTACCGAGAGGTTCACATTTTTCAATCCGGAATTATCGGCGATATATGCAGCTACCTTAACAGTGCCGCCGGGCTCCTGGTATATGGGGAGTATGCAGTAATCCACCATGGGCGCGGTTCCATCATAGAACGGGGGATTTACCAGAATGATAAGAATGACAACCCATGCTGTAAGATACGAGAGGTATGTGGCAAACCAGTTCTTTTTTTCATAATCGGAAACATCCACGATCTTTCTTATGATTGAATAGAGGAATGGTATCATGAAAAGAGCGAATAAAAAGATGAGGGGCCATCTTATGTTTTTGTCCATCCCAGCCCACAGGTATCTGGATATTAATGCTATGACAACGCTGAAGATGAAGGTTGTAATTACAACTTTTGTGTTCCTCCTTTCCCTGTCTATATACTTCTTCTCATCAAATTCTGGAAATTTAAAATCGAATTCCTCTGAAACTTTTCTCCTCTTTGCCATCGCACTGTCATAATCTCATCATTTAAAGGTTTTTTCTAAATCGGTCTGCTTTATCGGTTCTGATATCTATAGTAGTTTTTGTACATCAACTACAGTATTTTCCATACAATGACCTCATCAACCGAGTAGTTACCCGCAAAATCGTAAGCCACGGCTTTTATTCTGTGTATACCAAATATTCTGTTATCGCTCCACATCCAGGTATAGGGCTCTGAAGTGAAGTTATACTTCATCTCTCCATCGATGTAAAGCTCGATGTGGTCTATTCCGCTTTCATTATCCCATGCCTCTATCTCGATTTCTATCCCTCCAATCACCATCGTCAGGAAGAAAGGTATCAGAGCCTCACCATTCAGATATATTGCTCTTCTTGGTTTGATAATTCTGACATACGGTGGATTCGTATCTGGTTGCTGATCGAGTATGACGAGCGTGGTATTGGTCGCATTAGACCATGCACCCTCGTTATCCTTAACATAGAAGCTTATTGTGTGAACTCCCACAGAGAGATTGGCGGTGCTGAAGGAAGATGCATTCGAAAGGAACCCATCTATACTCGATATCCATTTGTAATCGGTGATGTATCCGTCAATATCCTCTCCATGACCCGAAAACTCTACGGTTTCACCTTCCACTGCAGGATTTGGCGAGATCGAATCTATTATCGCAACGGGTGGCGAATTACCAGCTTCTATTACCGTTATCCTTTCTTGGTAGCTATCGGTGGCTCCATCATCATCCGTAACCGTGAGGGTCACGGTATACGTTCCCGCTCTCCGGAAACGATGCACCGGATTCCGCTCCGTTGAGCCACACCCGTCACCAAATCTCCAGAACCATCTCACGATGGTTCCATCTTCATCCGTGGATTCATCTGTGAAGTGAACACTAACTCTGGTTGTCGGATTTGGTGGCGAATAACTGAAATGTGCATGCGGCGGAATATTCGGTATCTCGATATAAGCAGTGGTTGTATCATCCGCGTGTCTGCCGTTGCTATCCGTTACCGTCAATGTCACCGTGTAGTTGCCGGGAGAGGTGTAAACATGGGTTGGATTCTGCTCATGACTTGTATTTCCATCACCGAAGTCCCATTCCCAGGTGTAAGGTGGAGTACCTCCCTGCGCGGAGCCATGGAACTGTATCGACTCGTTAACATACCCATGGTAAGGACCATCGGCGAATACTTTGAGAACATCACCTTCCGATATTATGTAGAAGTCGTCGGGTGATATCGCCTCAACCGTATCAGAACCTGCTGAGACGATTATCTTTATACGGCAGTGAGATGATTCCTCACCGCTCACTATCCACTGGTATCTGCCATTGTTGGGTATGTTTGATGCGATGGTTTCCCATGGTCCAGAGGTTCCATTTGTTGATAGTTGAATGGTCACCGTTCCGGGCACGTCAGATGGTGGAACGGCGGATAGCCATCTTATCTCCCTCACGGAGCCTATCCTGAACACTTCTCCGCCATGAGGGATCTGCACAAGAGCGCTGAGTTCCGTGGGTTCCCGCCATGGAGAGTAAAGCCTCAGCTCATTCTTATAAGTTGGAAAATCTTCCTTCTCAGCCTGAATAACTATATCCTCTCTCCCGTCGTGGTCAACATCACCATCGACCCTCATTGCAGAGTATAAGCCCGGCGCCGGCATCGTCCAAGATGCACTTTCTGTCCATTTCCCCGTTCCATCGCCGAGATAAACCTCACCTTCTGGACCGGTATAGGCTACAATATCGAGATAGCCATCTCCGTTTATATCGCCGAACTGCACGAGATAATAATCTCCAGATGTCGGCAAACCCGTGGATTTAGATTTCCACGTGTTTGTGGAGACATCAAAAACATAGCATCTGACACCATTATCATCCAGGGCAACCGCTATATCGTCTGCACCATCGTTGTTCATGTCGCCACAATCGATAGCATTTATTGAGCTGACGGGGAGACCATTATCAACTATGGTGAAGCCAAAGTTACCATCTCCAAGGAAGGCGATTCCATCCTCGTGCGTGGCAACGAAATCCGGTCTACCATCGCCGTTGAAATCGCACGTTTCCATGGTGTACATTACATTTCCACCGGGATGCGCCCACGCCTGGCTCCACGTGCCGTCGCCATGATTTTCGTATACCCTTATGCCGTTACAGCATCCGAATGACTGAGATACGATATCAAGGTCTCCATCGAGATCAAAATCAGCAAGTGCGGTTGCAAACATTCCCCACGTTTCGCCATTACTGGCTAGACCCTCTCCCCAGTCCGTCCATCCATAGCCAGTTCCATCTCCAAGTGCGGCATCGAGTATCGTGTCACCCACATCGCTGTTGCTGTTGTTATGGTGTATGCCAAATGCTATATCATAGTACCCATCCAAGTTAAGATCACCGATTGCACAACCGCCATAACCAAAGTTCCCGGTTTGATGGAGTTCCCAGTAATTGCCATTATCGCCGAGCCATACCATTATTCCGTGTTCCCCACTGTTGTAGTGAGGATTACCATGGTCACCAACAGATATGATATCCAAGAAGCCATCGTTGTTGACATCGGCGACTTCATACTCTGTTTTTCCTTCTTCCTTTTCCGGGTTTTCCAGACCGTCGGATTTTGAAATGAGAGTGAGTCTGTAATCCGTGTTTTTGTCTCCCGTTGGATTTGAGGACATTCCCGAGATCTCGGTGGGCGGTAGAGGAATGAGTAGAATGGCGACAATAAGAAAAGCAAAGCACACTCTCAAATTTATACTCACCATACTTCCACCTGCCCCCCTACATCTGCATTCTTTATGCTTCTGCTATTTATTATCAATTACCTTGTATTTAACCCCTTTGATAGACATTGTTTACACTTTGGCTTTCTTTAGTTTATAGACCACGATACTTTCAAACTCCGAGATATCCCTCTCAAGAATTTTCTCAAAATGCCAGCCCTTTTCTCCGAATATTCTTTCGGTTTCATTGATATCGCTTACGCTCGAATATGTCATCAGGATTTTTCCATCATCTTTCAGGTACTTGTGTGATTCATCCAGAAATCTTCTGAGCATCTCTTTCCGGTAATCGCATATCGATAAATCGAAGGTATCTCTCGGTTTGATGTTCAGATAGGGGATGTTGAAGATGATGAGGTCAAAAATCCTTTGTTCTTTCAAACAGGAAAAGAGGTCAGAGCATATGACCTCAATATCAACACCGTGATTTTTCGCATTCATCTTTGCACATTTTGTCGCCTCTCCGTTTATATCAATGGCAACAACTCTAGCTCCCTTCTTTGCAGACATTATTGCCAGAATCCCGCTTCCCGTTCCCATATCAAGAACCATCTTGTCCGGAGATATGTCGATATGGTTCAGGGCATCGATCATCAATTCGGATGAATAGAAAAGCTTGGGGTTGAACACGCTTTCGGAAATGACGAATTTCTCGCCCCTAACATCGACTTCATCATTCCTTTTTAAGAAATTTATCTGAAGAGACCTTATGATGAACCTTAAAATCATCGGCCGCAATATTTTCAGCATCCTGAAACTCATCGTATCCTCTCCGGCAAATGATGGAATCATTAATTTCTATCTGCTCAGCAAGACTTCAACATTCGTTTCTTAAAAACTTTATCAGAATTGAAAGCGGTTTTTGTACGAACAAA